>CAIKYI010000246.1 GCA_903831545.1 uncultured Methylobacter sp.
CATAAACTACGTGCCACTACATAAAAATTCAATATTAAAATAAAAAAAATGGAGATTTAGCTTGCTCTTATAAGTAAATTAATAGGGCCATATGCGCTGAACCAAGTGATTAGTAATTTCAACATAAAAACATCAGCTCTAGCATTGCAACACTTATGCTGTAGTTAAGCTTATTGCAGACTTTTGAGACTAGAACGGTATGGGAGTTGATCTGATTAATTTCTTTTCACCGATTTTGGATCAGTTTTGAAACGGCTCCAGGAATACTCATATATTGCCAAATCAAGTCAGCCAAGAGGCTGCTTTTGTATTGGAGCCGTTAAATACATAAAGCACGAACAAATCGCGACAGATTCGCATCGATGATTTAAAAAGATGTTTTTAGTGATAGAGATTCGATAGGGATTTTACACTGCTAACTTAGTGGTGTTTTATGATTGACAGAATCATAACTCACTTAAAATAAACCACAATTGCAGACTAATAAGCTCGCCGCTTCATTTAAGCGCAATAATCGAGGCAAAGTTAAAGTATTGAAACCACACTTCAGCACTACTAAAACCGACTTCCCGCAAACGATTTTGATGCTGGATCAAGGTTTCAGGAATCAACACCTTTTCCAATGCACTGCGTTTTTGACTGATTTCAAGATCACTATAGCCTTGAGCTTTTTTAAAGGCATGATGCATTTTTATTTGTAATTCCTGCTGGCGCTCATCGTCAAATTCGAGTTTTTCCGACAAGATTAAAATGCCACCTGGCAATAAACCGTTGTATATTTTTTGCAGGAAATTCAACCTGTCTGCAAGAGGAATGAACTGTAAGGTAAAGTTTAAAACCACTACTGAGGCCTGTTCAATCGCAACCTCACGAATATCGGCACAAAGCACATCAACAACAACTTTGGCCTGATCTTTTTGCAAGGTTTCCTGAAAACGCGTCACCATCGCCGGTGAATTATCAACGGCAATAATACGACAGTTTTCCACTTCAATTTGGTGGCGCATGGATAAGGTGGCCGCGCCCAATGAACAACCCAGGTCATAACAGACGCTATGTTCACGGGCAAAACGTCCGGCCAGAAGACCTATCGCGGAAATGATGGCGCTATAACCCGGCACAGACCGTTGAATCATGTCAGGAAAAATCCTGGCAACTGTTTCGTCAAATTTAAAAGCGAAAACCTCACCAACAGGACTGGCATAAAGGAAATCTTTAGGGGAATTCATGGTTTTGAAAAGTATATAACGGGGAATCGAAGCTCACGGTAGTGGCACATTAATGCGCCATTACCGTAAGTAGACTATTTAAGAATTTGAGGCCGATTTTCCCGCAAGCGCTTCGGCATTACGTTTGACCAAGCTTTCAATGACTGCGTTTAATGAACCTTTAGTTTGAACTTCATTGCTGAAGGTAGTGCGATAATTGGTCACCAGACTCACGCCTTCAATCATAATATCGTAAGCCTTCCAAACGCCATCCTCAGCCAATACCATTCGATAATTCACGCCGACAGGTTGAATGCCGGGCTGTATAATCTCTGTTTTAACAATGGCTTTGGTAGCGTCACCTTCCATGTCCAGCGGCAGAAACCTTACTGACCACTCGTTAAATTCAACAAATGCACGGGAATAAGTCCTTACCAACAATGTTTGAAACTCATGAGTAAATCGTTCTTTCTCATCAGTCGTTGCGGTTTTCCAAAGCTTACCCAAAACCAATGCAGAAATTCTGTCAAAGTCCGTATGTGGATAAATCACTTCGTTAACAAACTGTGTAATTCTGGCAAAATCCTTGGTAAAGGACTTATCTTGTAGTTTTTCCTGTAACTTTTCTGAAGCCACAAAGATTGCCTGCTGAGGAGGCAACAAATCAGCCGCGACACATTGAGTGACAGGCATTAAACCTAGTAATACAGCAAAAATAGCAAATACTGTTACTTGTTTAGCGTTCATAAAACCCTCTAAAATTAAACTGATGAAATATTCACTCTTACAAATACACAGTGATATTCCTTGATAAAATGAATGTGTTGTACTTAAGATAACTGCACTTTGAAAAGACTGACGCTTTTCCCAACTACTTAGACCAAAGGACAAGATGACCTATAATAACATCAATTTCCCGGAAACACGCATGAGAAGAATGCGTTATAACGATTTTTCACGTCGTTTAATGCGCGAAAACATACTAACGGTTGATGACCTTATTTACCCGATGTTTGTTACTGAAGGATCTGCGCAAAGACAAACAATCGCCTCCATGCCCGGCGTTGAAAGACTCTCTCTTGATTTGCTGATTAGCGAAGCGCAACACATTTATAAGCTCGGCATTCCTGCCATTGCATTGTTTCCTGTGACCTCTGCCGACAAAAAATCAGAACTGGCCAGCGAAGCCTACAACCCTGACGGCCTGCTGCAACGCACTGTCAGAGCGTTAAAACAAACCGTTCCTGATCTGGGTATTATCACCGATGTCGCACTTGATCCTTTCACTACCCACGGCCAGGATGGACTGGTCAATGCTGACGGTTACGTGATGAATGACGAAACCATCGACGTTCTGACCCGGCAAGCGCTGTCCCATGCCGATGCAGGCGCTGATATTGTAGCGCCCTCCGATATGATGGATGGCCGTATTGGCGCGATCAGAAATGCCCTGGAAACCAATAACCATATTAATACGTTAATACTCGCTTATTCCGCCAAATATGCCTCCAGTTTTTACGGCCCCTTCAGAGATGCCGTTGGTTCTGCAGGCATGCTAGGCAAAGGCAACAAGTATAGCTATCAAATGGATCCCGCTAATTCGGATGAAGCCCTGCGCGAAATTCAACTGGATTTACAGGAAGGTGCGGATATGGTCATGATTAAACCGGGCATGCCTTATCTGGACATTATCCGACGGGTAAAAGATCAATTTGGCGTTCCGACGTTTGCCTATCAAGTGAGCGGTGAATACGCGATGCTTAAAGCCGCTGCCATGAATGGCTGGCTGGATGAACGCCAAGTTGTACTTGAATCTCTGCTGGCCTTCAAACGTGCCGGAAGCGATGCAATTCTGACCTATTACGCTAAATCAGTGGCACAGTGGCTGCAAGAATAACGCCTCTGTACCTAATTTATCAGTAAACCACATCTTCACCGATGGCTTGAAATGTTTTTTGATGTTAACGCGACTATTTTATAAAGCCTATTAATCAAAATAAAATCACCTTATGAATGACATAGACCGCTACGCAGTATTTGGACACCCCATCAAACACAGTAAATCACCTCGTATTCATCATCTTTTTGCCGAACAGACCGCACAGAATATTGAATATACCGCGCAAGATGTTCCGGCCGAACAGTTTCAGTTCGCCATTACGCGTTTTTTTTCTGAAGGCGGCAAAGGTTTAAATTGCACCTTGCCCCTAAAGGAACTTGCCTGGGATTTCGCCGACCATAAAACTGGTCGCGCAGAACTAAGCAAAGCTGTCAACACCCTCGCTCTCCAACCGGACGGCTCCATACTGGGCGATAATACCGATGGCCATGGATTGGTTACCGACCTGATCACCAATCATGCGATTAGCTTAACAGGCATTCGAATACTGATTTTAGGCGCTGGCGGTGCCAGCCGGGGCATCATAGCCCCGCTTCTTGAGCACGGTTCAAAAACAGTAGTCATCGCCAACCGCACCGTTGATAAAGCGATCAAGCTTGCCGCTGAATTTCAAGGCAAAGGCTTAATAACGGGTTGTGGCTTTGAAGACTTAAAAAACCAGGAGTTTGATTTGATTTTAAACGCGACCTCAGCCAGTTTGAGCGGTCAACTTCCGCCACTTCCAAGCGGATTACTGTCGGAAGGCGGAAACTGTTATGACTTGGCCTACGGCAATGAGCCTACGGCTTTTGTGCGCTGGGGAATGGCTAATCATGCCCAAAAAAGTCTGGATGGACTGGGCATGCTGGTCGAACAGGCGGCTGAAGCTTTTTTTATCTGGCGCGGAGTTCACCCCAAGACCAGTATTGTCATTGAACTGCTGGATTCAGAACGACACTAACGAAGAAGACGAAGGATGAAAAACTGAAGCCCCTCCCTGACCTTTCATCTTTCATCTTTCATCTTTAAATGCTCTTTTTTTAAAAGAATATATTGCTGGCTCGAATACTCCAGATATTCTTTTTCAGTTGCGCTTAATTGCCTGACTTGCTTTGCGGGCGTGCCTACATAAAGATATCCGCCTGCAAGCTTTTTCCCTGGCGGTACCAGGCTACCGGCACCGAGCATCACGTAATCTTCAAGCACAGCATCATCCATAATAATCGCGCCCATCCCTATCAAACAATAATCACCAACAATGCAGGCGTGAACCACCGCTCTATGACCAATTGTCACCCCCTTGCCTATGATTAACGGATGACCTTGACCGGTATATTTACCGGCGTGAGTGACATGCAATACAGAACCATCCTGCACATTAGTACCCTCGCCAATCGTAATACTTTCAACATCCCCCCTGACCACTGTCATTGGCCATATAGAAACATCCTGGCCCAAGCTAACATCGCCAATCACTACGGCGGTTTCATCTATAAAAACCGCATTTCCAAACTTAGGCTGCTTATTGTTAAAACTTCTAACTGCCATACTCCCCCTCCTTAAATTCACTTAATCAAAAAAGCCAGTAATAAATTTTTCCACTGTTTGCTATCCAGATCGCCGGTTAAATCGAACAAACCCAGTTGATATTTATCTAAAATCATAATAACCATCGAAGTTTTAAAGTATATTTTGTAAACTATACCCACTCGCACATTATCCAATGTTAACTATTCTTAAAAAACATGTCTTTTCTAAAAAGTCTTTTTAACGACAAAAAAAACCCGCCACCGGAAACTACTGTTGCGGGCAATGATGTATCAATGGATATGTTAAAAGCTCTTTTTCCTATCAGAAATTATGATAATGCAAAACTGCTAGCCTTTACCTCCGATCTTAAATCCGAAACTTTTCCAGAACAAACAACTTTATTTCAAGTTGGCGACAGGACTGACTCGGCGCTGTACTTGTTAAAAGGAACGATTTCATTAGCCGATGAGAACGGCAAAAATTATGAGATAGAGTCTGGATCTGGCGCTGCCAGATTCCCACTTTCAAGCGGGGCCATTCATACCACAACGGCCATAACTAAAACCCAGGTGAGCGTTTTACGCGTTTCACAAAATATCATGGGCAGTAAACAGGCCCCAACATCCCCGATTTCTGCCCTGGTTATTCCAGAGGAGTTAAAAGGCAACCGCTTGCTGCAAAGCTTTGCCCAATACAATGCCAATGAAGAACTTGAAATCCCTTCTTTACCGAATATAGCGATTAAATTGCAGCACGCCATGGAGAACGATATTGGCATTAGCTATGCTTAAATTGCGAACTGTATTGTTAACAACCGATATCACTCCCAATTTAGATGTTATGCCATTAATAAGTCCTTTTGAAGTTGTAACAGTGTTA
>CAIKYI010000247.1 GCA_903831545.1 uncultured Methylobacter sp.
ATTTTTGCCCACACGGCCCGGCCGATGATTGCAACTGCCGTAAGCCCAAACCGGGCCTGCTTGAAACCTTTGCCAGGGACAAAAATGCCAATCTGAACGGCATGGCCGTTATCGGTGATTCATTTCGTGATTTGCAAGCCGCACTGGCCGTTGGTGCAAGCCCGATTCTGGTTAAAACCGGTAAAGGCCAAAAAACCCTAAACGAAAACCCTGATCTTAACCTTCCTGTTTTTGACAACTTATATGACGCAGCAAGATATCTCAGCTCAAGACCCCAGACCTAAAAACTACGTGGGCTCGGCCCTGCTTTTTATTGGTATTTTCTCTACCGCTACCATAATCGGTATTTTACTAATTTTGGGTATGCTAACGACCTTTAAAATACGCTGGAAACTGGGACATGCCTGGTGTGCGGTGATCCGGTGGATGACCCGGGTATTTTGCGGCCTGACATACGAAGTAGAGGGACTGGAAAACATCGATCCGCAACAAACTGCGATTATATTCAGCAATCACCAATCAGCTTGGGAAACCCTAGCCTTACGCTATATTCTGCCGCCGCATTCGGTGGTGATAAAACGCGAGTTACTTTATCTGCCGATTTGGGGCTGGTCTTTGTTGACTTTAAAGTCCATCGTTATTAATCGGAAAAATCAACGTGCGGCCTTACGTTCCTTACTTGAACAAGGTGCAAAATATCTAAACGAGGGTTTATGGGTACTGATCTTCCCGGAAGGAACGCGTGCCGGAGCCAGGGAAGTATTGAAGTTCAACATCGGCGGCGCGATGCTGGCGCACAAAACCGGCTTTCCCATCATACCTGTCGCGCATAATGCCGGCGATTTTTGGCCCCGTTACAGCTTTTTAAAATATCCCGGCGTGATCAAGCTGAAAATTGGGCCGGCCATAGAAACCAAGGGACGTAAAGCAGGTGACATCAATGCCGAAGCCGAGGCATGGATAAACCAGGCCATGAAGGAGATGGATGACTGAGATAAAAGATAAAAGGCTTAAAAACCTGTCTTTCGTCTTTAGTCCAATATAAATGCGTATAATGCCCAACACAAGCCTCTCACTAACAACGGTAACACTTACATGAAAAAACTTTTGCTCATTTCTCTAGCTGCCTTATTACTGCCTGCCTGTGCAGATAAAAACCAGTATGAACAGGCTGTTCTTGAACAAATGCAAGTCGACAAAGATATCAAGGACTATAAAATCCCCCCTGAACGCATAGCCAAATGTGTCGTTGATTCAACTTCCAACCATATGCCCGGCATTTTTGGCCTGGATCCTACGCGCATGATGGCGTACCGTAATTATACAAAAATGCTGACGCTGTCATCGTCAAAAGACCCTAAAAAGACACTTGAAGATTTAGGCGTAGAATTTGGCTCGCCCAAAGATCTTTTAGAAGCTCGCTCGAACTATACCGAAAGCCTGATGGAATGTATTTCTGCTGCCATCGGCGAACTGGAAAACGTCCCCAAAGTAACAAAGTAAATTTATTCGCCACGAAGAGCAGGATCTATAAGTTCTTCGTGGTGATGTTTAAAACAACTGCGGGACTTAGATCAAGAAAATGCTCTTGCAGTGCGTAGACTACAAACCTTAGCCAGCGCCGCAACAACGCTTAAACTTTTTACCACTGCCGCAGGAACATGGCGCATTTTTACCCAGATTAGTCTGAAGACCCACTTTACCAATTGATTTAACCCTGCCATCAAGATAAAACCAGCCGTCAGCTCGATGCGTAAACTGGCTGATTTCGTTCATTACGTACTCTTCACCATCCTGCAAATAATAGGCTTTAAATTCCACAATGCCTTTTGCATCTTTAGCCCCACCTTTTTTCGTAGCAATGATTTCCAGGTGTTGCCATTCCAGATTCTCCCTGGAAAAGTCAATCAATTCAGGTCTAACGGTGTTATCCCAGGTATTTTGCAAATAACTGGCGTTACGCAATGCATAAGCCGAATAGCGTGACCGCATTAAATCTACCGCAGTTAAAGGCTTTTTTTCACCTGAATGAAACAAACCGCAGCATTGGGCATAGTCTTGCTCCGAGCCGCACAGACAAAAGATGTGTGTATTCAAAAATTGTTTCCTTGCCAGAAATAAGACATATTTTTATACCATGCTTGCGATACCTAAAACCATAAGCTCGCCAGACAGTCAGGACTGACTTACTCCGCCTTTTTAACCCGGATTTTACTGCCGGCTATATCTTGGCCATTGAGGGCATTTATAGCTATCTTGGCATCCCCCTGCTTGGGCATCTCAACAAAGCCAAAACCCTTTGAAGTACCTGTTTCTTTATCCATTACCAGTGAACAGGACTGTACTGTGCCGTAAGCCTCAAAGATGGTCTTAAGCTCTGCTTCTGTTGTGGCACGAGCCAGATTGCGTATCAGTAGTTTCATGGAAGTCATCAAGTTATTGTTAAAGTACCCGATTATACTCCGCGCGGTTATGTTTTATGACTTAAATGGCAAATAAGTTGCCGCATCCTGCTTATATTTATTTATGTCTTTTTGCTCTCTGGCTAAAAAATGAGCAATCGCTTTTGCAAAACCGGAATCTTTTATCCAGTGTACGGAGTAAGTGGAGACTGGCTCAAAACCCCGTGAAATCTTATGCTCTCCTTGAGCCCCCGAATCAAACCGCTTTAAACCCCGCTCAATGCAATAGTCCAATCCCTGGTAATAACAGGCTTCAAAGTGCAAACTATTATATTCTTCATGACATCCCCAATACCGTCCATACAAAGTATCTTCGC
>CAIKYI010000248.1 GCA_903831545.1 uncultured Methylobacter sp.
ATAATTTTTATGGGAATGGCGTTATCAGTTTCGGCGGAGATTATTTTGCAAAATCAGAGTGATGGTTTTGTTGCAGTTCGTCCGAATCGTTTTTCACCCATGACGGGTATTGTTATTATTTCACCGGTTCCATCGGCATCCGCTTCCCCACAAGTGGCTCGTAATTTGCATCGCGCACATGGTTGGAGTGTTGATGAACAACAAAATTTTGAAACAAATGGGTCTTTGATCGTCGGCGGTGTGGGGGCCGCAAAAGACCGGAAGTCTTCCGTCCGGGCCAACATAGCCAGAGCTCAGGCTTTTCGCTTGGATTATTTTAAATAACAGTTAATCGGGAAATCGAATGATGTTTTCATTAGTGGGCGTGAATTCAAAACGCATAAAAGCTTGGTGGTTTTCAACTTTGGCCATTTTGCCGTGCCTTGCCTTTGGCATGGATGTTGTTACCGGTGATTTTCAAACCATTCTCAATACACGTGCCGACTCGCTTACCGTGTGGACTGTGGCGGATAACTCAAAAATTTATATCTTTGATTTTCCAGGCTTGGCGGTTCAGGGGCGTACCTTTAACCGTGCAACCCAGTTCACTGAACAAGCCCAGACCAATAGTGGCTACCCCAAGGTTCTTGACAATGAAGCCCTTGGTAAATACATGGAATCTTTGAGGCGAACACAGGCCAATTTTGCGTTTGGTCATGATCTGCTGGTCAACGAACTTGTACAGTTTTATAACTTGATCGAGCGCGACAAGATTGTGATGTATCCCGAAGAAATTGTGCTTCGTGATTTTCTTGTGCAACAAGGTCTCATTAAATTATGGCGAGGCTTTTACCAAGCGATTCAACCCGGTGTTGTGATCTTGTCGATACCGCAAAGGCAAGCTAAGAAAATGGATGAGCCACCCGTGAGTGAGCTTGCACGTCTTGCAATTTTTACGCATGAATTTTCACACGGTGAGTATTACAGCAATCCCTACTATGCCGTTTATTGCCGCAAATTCTGGGCCGAATCATTGAAAGATTCAGAAAGAGAGGCCTTTATCAATTTATTCAAAAACTATAACTACGATGTAACGAATGGGGATTTGGTTGTGAATGAGATGCAAGCTTACTTGATGTTTACACCGGATCCAAATTCATTTAACGCCAACAAACTGGGTGTCACAGATCAGGCATTAGAGACTATGCGTGCCATGTTTCGGCAAGGGAACCCGCCTACTAAATTGCCCTTGCATTAGCCATGAAAGGAAATTTTGAATGAACCATCGATATCCCTCACTAGGTCTCGCCATTTTTATGATGGCAGGCGCAGCTGTGGCTCAGGTGAGTCAGCGCACTCAAATAAAGGGCAATACTGAGATTAACGTTTCTACAGAAAACACAACCGCTATTGCGACGGGTGAAAATAACGTGGCGAAAAATCGTGTTGGTGTTGTCCAAGGAAATAAAAAAGGCGATACCAGAATTACTGTCAACGCGGCCAACATAACAACCGTTGTGGGTGGGCGTAACAAAAAAGCATGTACCA
>CAIKYI010000249.1 GCA_903831545.1 uncultured Methylobacter sp.
TATCCGGTTTAGCAGCACATCTAAAAACGCACAAGAACTATACTTCCGCTATTGGCCTGGATTTATGGTTGATTGGCAGCACACAAATTATCGACCCCAGCACATGGAAGCCTGAACTCAGTATCCAAAACAAAGCCGGGCATCCTATTATTATCTGGACTAAAGGTAAGGCTGCTGCTTTGGAAATCTGGGTTAATCGTGGTGATGGCGATAATTTTGTTTTTCTCACCATTAATACCGAACCCAATACAACTGATACCTATCAGTTACCTGGTACCAGCGCTATATGGAAATATAAGGCTATTTATCTTTTACATGATGAGCAGGTCGGACAATGGAGCAATGTGATTAGTGTTACGGTAGGCGTTTAGGTTTGCTGCAAAACCATACCAAGCTCGTCATATCCGCAGGGAAGCGGGTATCCAGCACGATAGAATGTGCTTAATACAATGTAGTCCATCAAGCGCGAAATGATGCGGCTCCTGGCCCCGGCAACATTCTATAAAAAATCACACCTGTCCCAATCACTCATTTTGATTAATAATGCCATGCGGCACATGAGCTGCCGTGACATGCTGGGCGGCAGACTCGCAATGGCCCTTTTGATCATCAAAAAAAATATCCGCGCCGAAAGCCTTTAAAAAAGCACCTTTGTCTATGCCACCCAAAAAAAGTGCTTCATCTATACGAATACCCCAGGCTCTTAAGGTTCTGACACCCCGTTCATGGGCTGGCGCCGCCCTGGCTGTGACCAGGGCGGTTCGTATCGGTGAGGATTGAGGATCGAACTGTGTTTGGATATGGTGCAGCGCGCTCAAAAAATCTTTAAACGGACCGCCAGGTAAAGGCTTTTTGGCTTCGTGCCGCTCATTTTCAGTAAAAACTGCCAGACCGCGCTGCTGAAAAATCCGTTCCGACTCATCAGAAAACAATACCGAATCGCCATCAAAAGCAATGCGCAGTTGCTCGGAATGATGCTTCATGGAAGGGCCGCAAAGAATGGTTGCCGCCGCAAAACCGGCATACAAGGCTTTGGCGACGTCATCGGCGTTGGTCGATAAAAACAAATGTGCACCAAAGGCCGGAATATAACCGTAAGGCGATACGCCACTGGTAAACGCAGCCCGAATAATGTTCAATTGATAATGGGCAATAGAATTGAAAATCCTTAAACCGGTGTCGGCGCTATTTTGTGACAACAGGATAATTTCAACCAGCGGATCATCGGGGCAACTGTCATTCAAGCTTAAAAACTTTTTAACCAGGGCAAAACCAAAGCCGGGTTCCAAAACTTCATCTTCATGTTCAATCTGATGAAGGCAAAAAGCTTCCTTGCCTTCCTTTTCAAAGATCGCATGCGACTCATCCAGATTAAACAACGCTCTGGAAGATACGGCTACGACAAGTTTTTTATCTCTCATCGCTCACCCAAACCGAATCCAAATTCAGTATTTTTTTGATTCTATCCTTACTTGCAGTCGCTTCCGCTTTGTTTTTAAAGCCTCCGACGCGA
>CAIKYI010000250.1 GCA_903831545.1 uncultured Methylobacter sp.
TCCTGAATATACATTCCCGGTTTCACGTCCCGAACAATTATTTTTTTTAGCATTTAGGTTATCCAAAATTACTTGCCAAAAATGATGTCAGGAAAAGTTGGTGCATATACTTAATCAATTTGGTGACTGTCCGAGAATAAGGCTCCCGAACAGGCATGCACCAAGGGGTAATCAAGAAAATTAATTTTCTGTTCCCCATTTTCATTTTTGACCTTGTTGCGATTCTTTAGCATGTGAAAAAAAATGCCGTACTTAAAAAAACTTAAAGCATCTCCCAGGCATTATTTTCAGCAGCCTGCGTTTTCATATTGACCTCATTCCCAACTGAAGCCGGAATATTTCTCTGTGTCTCGGTTATCGATTCTACAGCAGATAAACTGCTCTCCCTACCGGAACTGTCATTCATTTTAAAGTGAGACACCTTGTCGGTAAGATGTTGCGTTTGCTCTTCCAGTAATTGAGTCGCCATTGCAGTATGCTCTAACAGGGCGAAATTTTTCTGTGTTACATCATCCAATTGGTAGATTGCCTTTTTTACTTGTTCAATACCGGAAATTTTTTCCCCGGAAGCAACACTGATTTGGGACATTATTGTGGTAACACTATGCACGGAGTTGGCGATGTCTTCCATTGTATTTCCGGCCTGAGCGACAAGCTTGGTGTCATCCAACCTTATTAACCGAATCAGTAATCAGATTTTAATTCTTTTGCGGCGTATGTGGCACGTTGCAGCCAAGCTGCGCACTTCTCCGTCCACACAGGCTGATGACCAATGTTATGGATGTAGCAGCCAGTGAAATTGCCCTCTAGTATTGCTGGCACTGGCAAATAGAATGCTTTTTTAAATTACTGAAAAAAGCCGGACACGAATTGGATCAATCATCTGCCGAAGACTTGCTGACTGATGTCCGTGCCGATGCTGCGGTGTTCGGCAGTGCTTTTCTCGCCAACCCGGATCTGCCCCAGCGATTTCGCCAAGGCTCGCAGTTAAATGTTCCGGACAAAGCGACTTTCTATACACCTGATGCACAAGGCTACATTGATTACCCGGCCTTGAGTAACACCGCAAATGTATAAGGAATAACGTATTCTTAATGGCCTTTATAGTCTTGTTTGTTAAGAGCAAATAATTCCAGGTCATTTTTGTTTCGCGAAACCTCCACGAAAGAGAGGCAATTTTGTGTTCACCCACGCACCTCATGGGACTTGTTCTGGGCCACATATTGAAAATGAAAAAATCCTACGCCATTCAGATGTATTCATTCTTGGGTATCACCCAAATAGAACCGATTAAAGAAGTATTGTATTATTGAGGTCATTTTAAGATTTAGGGAGTAGATTATGAATAACTATGAGCAGAGCAAAAAAGCCAGGCGCGTTGCATCGGTGGTTTATCTTTTGATAATGGCTATCGTTATGGGGGGAACTTATCTGTCCCAGCAGCAAAAGTCTGTGGCGCAAAAAGTGTCGGAAGCATCTATCAGTCATTAGTAGATTTTTTTTTCAATTAAGAGTTAATCTAGGATTATATTAGTTGGAGAATTTTAGAATCCTTTTGTAAAGACAGGATTATTTTGTATTTCATCAATCTGTCACGCGCTTGTTGTAACATAGCGGTATGTGCTCGCACTAATCAACTCTGCCTATGCAGCGATGTTTATTTTGCTGGATCATGGAACGATAAACTTCAAATAATAATTTATGACGCGCATTAAATTTCCTGAACTTGAACAGCTCGAACGTATTATTAAAAAATTGGGAGATAGAGCGCGCGTAGAGGTAGTGGAGTTGATCCAATACCAGGGACAGGCGTTTCCGATTCATTGCATTACTCTGGGGGCAACTCGGCCTGAGGTGCCGGTATTGGCTTTTTTTGGCGGCGTGCATGGTTTGGAAAAAATCGGCTCGCAAGTCATACTGTCTTATCTGCAAACTCTCAGTCAATTGCAAGACTGGGATCAGGAGTTTTTGGCGAGGCTTGAGAACTCGCGGTTGGTTTTTGTGCCCTTGGTCAACCCGGTCGGTGTTTGTTTTGGTACCCGATCCAATGGCAATGGTGTTGATTTGATGCGAAATTCTCCCGTGCAAGGCGTAGGTGCTACACGCATTTACAGTGGTCAGCGCTTCTCCTGCCGATTGCCCTGGTATCGTGGCGATGAAGTCAACATGGAAAAAGAAGCGCTGGCGTTGTGCCGCGTTGTTGAGCAACATTTGTTTAAATCGCCTTTGTCCATTGCATTGGATTTACACTCGGGATTTGGCCTTCAGGATCGATTATGGTTTCCATACGCTTCACGTAAAACACCCTTTGCCAATATTGCCGAAACTTTAGCCTTAAAAGAATTGTTTGATCGGTGCTATCAAAATCATATTTATAAAATTGAACCAACTTGTCA
>CAIKYI010000251.1 GCA_903831545.1 uncultured Methylobacter sp.
ATTTTTTTCAACATCTATACATACCCCTTCAGAACAGCCAGTTACTGATTTTAACAAATTTGCTGCTCTTATGGTCAAATCATCTTTTTCAGGTACGCCTGGTATCATTTTTTTTAAACTAATCCGACCATCTAATACCGGGTGAAATGTTAACCAGTCACAAAAGTCTATAAACTGAAAAACTGTCTGCAGTAAATGGTAACCATCATTTCTTTGACCTGTTATCCTCAGCATTAAATTGAGCTTTGCTGGCGCCGGCCACTTCTGCGCCCATCCTGACTGTTTACTTGTATCTTGTGTCATTTACAACCCATTGATCGATAATAAGCTTTAATTTTACTTCGCCACCCATAACCACTATTTTACGAGGCATGATAACCCCATCATTCACAATCTGCATTTGCAGGTATTCACTAATCCAACCGGATTGATTAAAGCCAGTATCAGTATCCTGATATTTACAGTATGGCTCAGGCAATCCGACCACCCAATAACGCAATGATCGCATTGGAACAAACATGCCCATCTGTTGATTAATAAATTCATCTGGTTTATCCGAGAATTCAATATTATTACCACCTCTATCTATTGTTACACCATTACCCGCCAAAGTAATAATTACTGCGCTTTGCCCCAGCGGCCCTGATATTTTAAGCTTTTCTGTACCCGGACTATGACTCCAGCTAATATTGGCCGACCAAGAGTCTTTTTGCCCTGTCATCGCAATACGCCCCTCAAACGACCAATGTCCCAACTCATATAGAGGAACCATTGAAGCCCTTGAGTAATGAAGATCTTGCTCAACAGGCACAACTGCGCAACCTGAGATAATTGATAAAAAACAAAATTTCAAAAAAAAGCCTACATTAAAACGCATCAGCCTATTCTTCGCCTCTCAATATTCTTTTTTTGAAATCCAATAAATATTCATCTAAAGGGGCTTTCTTATATGCCTCTACAAATATTTTTCTTGCCTCATCATTTCTACCTAAAGCCCATAACACTTCAGCAAGATGGGCAGCTATTTCATTTTCCTGTTGCTTTGAATAGGCCCGCTCTAGATAGGATAAGGCCTGATCAAGTTTACCCTGCTTAAACTGCAGCCAACCATAACTATCCATTATTACCGCTTGATCAGGCTGCAATTTCAGTGCGCGTTGCAAGTAATTTTCCGCCTCAGAATAACGAGTAGAACTCTCCAGCAAGCTATACCCCAAGGCATTTAATGCTTCTGCGTCTTCTGGATTTTTTGCCAATATCTTTTTCAGATCCGATTCAATCACATCATGCATATTAAGATGCTCCGCCATTAAAGCTCTCGTGTATAACAAATCTCTTTCTTCAGGTTCGGCATTTAACGCATTTGTTAATATTTTATAAGCCTCATCATATTGCTCTTGCTGACCATGCAAGCCAACCTGCATCAAAATAATTCGATTTTTTTGTTTTGGAAATTGATTCGCCAATAACTTTAATCGCGCATCAGCCTCATCATACCTCTTGTCTTTCACCAATAAAGACACCACAGAAACCGCTGAGTCAAAAACAAATGGCCCTTCGGTTACCTTATCAAACCATCCCAAGGCTTTTTCACTATGCTCACGCTTTTCTTCGATTTTTCCCAGATAAAAACTGGCCTGCATTTTCCATTCAGCCTGATTAAGCAACTGTTTAAACACATCCTCCGCTTTTGCCTCACGATTTAATTGCAAATGAACCAAACCTAGAGCAATCTGACTTTCAGCATCCTTTGGGTTTACTAAAACGATACTTTGATAAACATCACCAGCCGCGTCATATTCAGCTGCCTTTATCAAAACTTGTGCTAACAACTTTTTTATCTTGTCATTTTCAGGGTATTTAGCGGAAGCATTTTTAAGCAAGGTCTTGGCTTTATTCAAATCCCCTGAAAAAACTGCTATCTGAGCTTGAAACATCAACGCTTTATCCCATCCTGGCTGGATACTTAACGCTTGCTGCACTTTACTATTCGCCAAGCCAGTATCTTTCATTTCCATTGCCAACAACGACTGAACAAAGAAAACAACAGCCTGACCTGTATTTTTAACCGCCAACTCATCCATGACCTCATAGAATAAAGCAGCACGACCATCTCTTTGCATAACTGCTGCCAATTCAAGAGCTGTATTCTCAAATCCAGCAGGATCTGCCTTCAAAAGAGTATTTAAATGCTCTAAGGCAACCTGTTTATTACCTGATCTTAATGCTGCTAAAGCCGCGATTTTTCTTGGCGCTGAATTTCCTGCATCCTGTTTCAACCATAAAGACACTGCTTCATCTGTTTTATTGCCATCCCTCATGTACATGGCAATTGTTGCTGCTCTTTCTGCAAATCTAGGATCATTAACACGCTTGGCAACTTCAAGATAACCCTCCAAAGCTATCGCATATTGCCCTCTTTGCCC
>CAIKYI010000252.1 GCA_903831545.1 uncultured Methylobacter sp.
TGGAGCTTCACATCCCACATTCCCAAGCTGGAGCTTGGGAACGAGCGGAAAACTGATTGTAACGGATTAGTGGCGAAAACAGCCTCTAAGGTCGGCGCAGTAAAAACGGCCTCGCCCCAAGACTGTAAATCCTGTTCGGTAGCGCTATTTAACTTATCTGTTGTCCAGGTTGGTAAATCACCAAAGCGGCGTTGCAGCTGCTTTTTAAGCAGCTTGGACTCTCCTTCTAGCCGTCCTTTTGCAATGCCAATTCTTTCTACGCTAGTGATGTATTGCATTTTTTCAGTCCCCTCAATCCCTGATGCTGGCGCTTGGGGGAGGGCTGTTCTGTTGCCTGTGCGCCATCTTCGAGTACGCGTAAACCGTGTTTTTTGGCAATAGCCAGAATAGGAGCCATGTCCGCCGGTTGGCCATAGAGATGCACCGGTAAGAGCGTGGTAATGGCCGTTTCTATTTACGTAGGATTGATATTATAGGTGGCTGCATCCGGTTCGACCGGGACGGGTATTGCGCCGCATTGACTGACGGCTAACCAGGTGGCGATGTAGGTACTGGACGGTACTATAACTTCATCGCCTGGTTGTACGTCTAAGGCCAGTAACCCTAGGTGCAGGGCATCCAAGCCATTGGCTACTGATACGCAATGTTTTGCTTCGCAATATTCGGCGTATTCGGTTTCAAAAGCGTCGACTTCGGGGGCGAGTATGTACCAGCCGGAATTTAGGACGCGGTCAAAGCTTTGTTCTAGTTCGGCGCTTAATTCTTGTTGGGTAGCCTTAAGGTCGAGGAAAGGTACCTGTTGTGTTTTCTCATTATGTTGATGTAAAAAAATCATCAGGATGTAGGGCAATATCCGGATATTTTTTTATCATATCCTTGTCACGTGTAATTACTTTAGCGTTGTGTGCTTTTGCCGAGGCAATGATTAGCGAGTCTTCTATATCGTCATAATCAATATCTATATAGGAGGGTGTTTTAGCGAGCTTTACATGAGTTAATAGCTCTTTAATAAAAATAACGGTCAGTTCTTGCCGTTCTGCAGCAATTGTTTCTGGGTAGCTCTGTTTTAGCGCTCTATTTTTAAGGAATTCTATGTTGTCTAAGCTGGCGCTGGATATATAAGCCTGATAGAGAATTGATTCAGTCACTAAATCAAGTGCGCATTTTGATGTTGGAAAGCAAGCCAGTCGTTCGCTATCGTAACAATCAAGAATAATGTTAATGTCAAAAAGAATGTTTTGCACTTAAATACTCTCCATATTCTTCTTGTAAAATTTTATCATCGTCTTGCAATGGATCAGTTGAGGAAGTCATGATTAGTTCACGCCAGTTGTTTTTGATATATTCAGGCGAAAACTGACGTTTTTCTTCGCCTTGTATTTTTTCAAGCGGCTTTATAAAATCCGAGTCATTTAGTAATGCAATTACTTTGATATGTTTTGAGTTAAGGTCTTTATATTGACTGGGTATTTTGATCATACCATTCTGAACGTCTGCTTCAAATTCAATAGCGTACATGGACAGCTCCTTCTAGTATTATTGTTTGGTATTTCGATTAATAGTTGTTATCAACAGCCACTTTGATCTATGAATCACTGCTTACAATTTGCAAATAATCACTGTAGTTACGGATATAGTCATCTTTGTCGTAATAGTCGGATGCAAAGACTAAAAGGACGGCATCAGATGAATATTTATATTGAATGCCCCATATCCGAGGCGGTAAATATAAGCCTAAATCGGGTCTATCTAACAAAAATTCTCCTGATTAGCAAGATGCTTCAGCTAGAGCTAAAAACTCCGTCATTCCGGCATGGATGCCGGAATCCAGAGCCATGGATGGTAACTTACCAAACTCCCTGAGCTTGATTTATAGACAAA
>CAIKYI010000253.1 GCA_903831545.1 uncultured Methylobacter sp.
CGGATCGCGAGTTGTTGGTTTCAGAAGATGAAGATGACATGGAAAGCCCTGCATCTGAAAGTATGAAAGACCTTACTGCGGTTGAAATTAAGTTATTGCAGCAGTGTTTAAACGCGCTGGAATCTGATCAAGAAAATGATCCCAAGTATCAAAAAGTAGTGGATTATTTATTTAAAAAAGGTTGGATTGAGTTGGGCTGTATTATTTTCTCGCAATACTATGATTCAGTTTGGTGGCTGGCTAATCAGTTATCAGAACATCATATTCCCGACGAGAAAATTGCAATTTATGCAGGCAGTAATCGTTCAGGGCTCTTAATAAATGGCCAATTCAAACGACTGCCGCGCGATGACATTAAACGTATGGTGCGCACTGGAGAATTACGTTTGGTCTTGGGTACTGATGCGGCAAGCGAAGGATTAAACCTGCAACGTTTGGGCACACTAATCAATCTCGATTTACCATGGAACCCAACCAGGCTGGAACAACGTAAAGGCCGTATTCAGCGTATTGGCCAAATTCGTGATGAAGTATTGCTGTATAACATGCGTTATCGGGGATCAGTTGAAGATCGGGTTCATGAGTTGTTGTCGGAACGACTGGAAGATATTTTTGAGCTTTTTGGGCAGGTGCCGGACATACTTGAAGATGCTTGGGTAGATGTTGCACTCGGTGATGCGAAGGAGGCACAACGTAAGATTCGCAGCATTCCAAAACGCCATCCATTTGATGAACGTTATAGTCAGGTCACTAATATTGACTGGGATAGTTGCAGTAAGGTGCTGGATGCTGGGGATCGTAGGAAGATGTTGATGGGGGGATGGTGACTTTAGTCGTTATTCACTGGATCTCGCCAATAGTCGCATGAACAGTAAGCACTGTGAATACTCAGGATTTATTGAATTCAGGCCTTCTCGTTCAAAATAGAAAGGATGCATGATTTTACGACGGAGCATTAGATGGTTGGGTTGGGTTGGCTGAGCGCTTAAGTTCCGTTTACAGTTTTAAAACACAAAAAAACCCTCTTGAATATTAGAGATAGCCAATTCCGCATTTACGCTGAAAAAGAATCCATTTAGAGAATTAAGGAAAGATAAATACCTATGGCAGATTACGATTTCAAGTCGCTAAATGACAAAGAATTCGAGATTTTTTGTGCTGATCTACTTGGTGATGTTCAAGGCCACCGTTTCGAGCGATTCAAAGCTGGGAAGGATGCCGGTATTGACGGCCGTTATTTTACTGATCAAGGCAAAGAGGTAATTTTGCAGTGTAAACACTGGAGCAATACTCCAGTAGCGCAACTTATTCGAGAGTTAAGCAAAACCGAAAAACCAAAACTTGATAAGCTAAAGCCACCGCGTTATATATTGACGGTCTCAAACCCACTTTCACGAGCTGACAAAAAAGCCATTCATCGTGCACTTTCACCGTATGTTGTATCCGAAAGCGATATTTACGGAAAAGAAGACCTAAATGATTTGCTTAAAGATAAAGCTCACATTGAGCAACGGCACTATAAACTTTGGCTACATAGCTCCAGTGTTCTGGGTCACATTTTTAATAATGCAATTATGGGACGAAGCACTTTCTCACTTGAAGAAATAATTCGCTCTTCCTCTCGATATGTTGTAACAGCCAACCATGTGGCTGCATTAAAGTTATTAGAGCGACTAGGTGTAGTGATCATTACTGGTGAGCCTGGCGTTGGAAAAACCACACTGGCCGACCACTTATGCTTACATTACGCCACCCAAGGTTTTACCTATCTAAAAATTGGCGATGACATTCGAGAAGCAGAGTCAGTCTATAATCCTGAAAGTAAGCAAATCATTTACTTTGATGATTTCTTAGGACGAAACTACTTGGAAGCACTCAAGGGCCACGAAGGAAATCAGATCACGCAGTTTATTCGACGAATAGCCACAAATAAAAACAAACGTTTTGTCTTGACTTCAAGAAGCACTATTCTCAATCAAGGAAAATTTTTAATTGATGCTTTTGAACACAGCAATGTTCAGAAAAACGAATATGAGCTTCGAATCCAGTCCCTGACGGAACTAGATAAAGCACAGATTCTCTATAATCATATTTGGCATTCTGATTTGGAAAACGAATATATTGAACAACTCTATTTTGACCGTAGATACCGAAAAATTATTGCTCATAAAAATTTCAATCCTCGCCTGATCAGTTACATCACCGATATGACGAGACTTGAAACATATACTGCAGATAGTTATTGGAACTATATTAGTAGCTCGCTAAATAATCCGGCCCAAGTCTGGGAAAACCCCTTTAATGCACAACAGGATGATTTCAGCCGCATAATTATTTTGTTAGTCGTCCTCAATGGTAGTGCAATTGGCGAAAATCTCCTTGCTGAAGCATATCATCGTTGTTTAGCATTACCTGAAAACCACCACCTTCAAGGTAGGCGCGAATTTCAATCAAATATCAAGCTACTTACTGGTTCCTTTCTTAATCGGATTGTTTCGTCCCAAGGGCCATCAATGATTGATTTATTTAATCCATCAATTGGCGATTATGTCTTGGAACGTTATGCCGGAGATGCTGTCACCCTTCGTCTTGGAATTCAAAGTCTAAGGACGCTCCGATCATTAATTACCCTACGAAGTCTTCAGACAAATAAGCACCTGTCTACAGCGGACACAAAATCGATTTGTGATGCATTAATTGGACATTTTGCTGATAATAAATTTGTCGGTGTAAGTGTTGCCTATATTTCAGCACTTTCTCATGTGTATTGTGGCTGCGGTGGCTTTGATAGTAACGCCTCAGCAGCTTTGCGTGCTGTCGTTCAGTTTATTATCAATAATGGCATGGGAGAGGCAACGGATGATTCGTTCGATATTGTTGAATGGAGTGTTGAGCAAAGTATCATAACTTCTGAGCAGGCATTGAGTTTCATCGCAGGCAATATTGATATTATTGGTTCGTACACGGAAATGCGAGCCATATCATCACTATTGTTAGTAATCCCGGAGGCCACATCAGGATATAGTGAGATAGTTGAATCAGTAAAAAAGCATGTAATAGAAGTGGTGTCGGAAAACTTTTCTGAATTTATTGATGTGAACTCAGCGTTTTCGATGGTTGAATATGAGGATGATGAAGCCGCTGGCAATGAGTTGAAGAAGTTAATCGAAAAGGAGCTTATAGATCTCGGTGTTAATTTCTGCGCGGACGATGTTAGCACTATCTTAGAATCGTATGATGTGACTCAAGAGTTGTGCAATTATTATCACAATTTACACGAAGAAGATGGGCCAAGATCAGAAGGGCCAACAATACTTGCTATAGATAAAATAGATGATCTATTTGATAGAGGTTAAAATTGTGTATTCTGATTAGTATAGTGTTCACTGGTTAGAAATTAAATCTGATAAGAAATTTGCCGCCGATCACATCAAATCCAAAGAATCCAACGACGAAGATTGGTTAAAAATCGGCATCAACGAGTGATGCCGATTCTATTGACTACCAAGTGTTCTATAAACCGTTTTAATGGCTTGTCCAGAACGGCTTATTTCTTGGGATTTACCTTAGTGGAAGCTGACTTTTTACTACTCATTTTTTCTTGACTAGCTACGGGATTGATTGCTTCTTGGTCATTTGGTTCCGATTCAACAACCTCAGAATCAGTTACTAGAGGTTTGTCAAAAACTCTCATCTTTACATGATAGTGCTCATTCTGCCTCAATTCTCCGCCAGTAAAAGTAACGCGGGTTGTATTGCGGTCACTTTCTGGGCAGATCAATTTGTTCTGAATTTTTATGCTTTTCCAGAAACTCGTATTCTTTTTATTGAAAAGGTGTTGATCATGCTCGGGCAACAAGGCAATCAATTCTTCAACATCCAATCTACCGCGAATAAAAATATCCTGTTGTTTAGGCCGGCGCCAGCCAATCCATAATCCGTTTGGTTTATTATCTTGCCAGCCCACTTTTGCAGGATCAACACCAAGAGGCTGACAGCCGGTCTTTGCATCTTTAACATAAGCACGACCTTCTTCCATGGCTTTCCTTAACCCTTTGATAAACAAAGCACCAATGTCGGTCGAATAGATTTCATTTTGTTTAGTCATAAGCGAGCCGAAGTGCTTATTGACATGTTTCC
>CAIKYI010000254.1 GCA_903831545.1 uncultured Methylobacter sp.
ATGTCCTCAAAACACGATATGAGCCTCATTTATTTCTTTGACCCCCAATTATTCGGCTACTGTCCGACCACGCGCTGTTACTGGCAGAAAAGAGTTACTTGGGGAACAGCTTTTTCATAAGCACTGCTTCCCTCGCCCAAATTCGGATCCATCCAAACTGTAATCAAGTCAATAATGCCTTCAGAACCCGCCCGATTTATCTTTTTCAAGGCAATACGCAGACCTTGACCTGCAATTTTAAAACCAAGAGGGAAAAGCGTAGAGTCACCGCGATACTCGTCCTGAATACGATAGCGCATCCGAATGGCTTCTAAGGTTCTATTCTTATGTTCCAGCAGATGTTTTGCAGTGTCAGGTGCAAGTATAATCATTCTGCCATCTTTTTTACTCTTGGTGTCTCTGAGGCTAATTGTGGCATTATCAATACGAAAACTCGCCTCTAATAATATTGTCTCTACGCCATTAGCCTGTACCAAATCATGGAGCATATTTCCTTGTTCGGAAAGTGAGGTAAAAAAATCAATCAAATTAGCCAAGGTAAGCTCAAGACTTGCCGCTACATTAGTGAAATACTCCTCAGCATCTGAATCGGAAAATGCCTTCTTTAATGGGGTCATACAATTTATAGAACTCCATTAGGTTTTCTATTTCAAACGAACCGCCAAAAGAGACACCTGTTCCTAGAAGTGCGAAAGCAGTAGTGGATGAGGGTGGGTAATCTGGTCTAAGTTGCTCTTTTATCATCATAGCATCCCAAAATACCGTTGTGCTTATGTAGGTCATTCGATTAAACCAGGTTTTCTTTGAGAATTCTTTTCCTTTCTCAAAACGTTTAACGCCAACCAAGGTGCTGGCTTTTATTGCTAAGGGTGTAAATTCAATGTTTTTGTAAATAATTTCAGTGTCCTGGGTCATGACAACATGGGTTTTCTGCCCCGTTCTAGCAGTAGCAGCGTAGACAGTCTGATAACGTACATTCGCTGATTTATAGACTCCCGTAATTTTAAGCGCATCGACACCAGCTTCCATGTTTCCAATAGGTAGAAAAACTTTGACTGTCATTTTTGCTTCGGCGAATAAACCAGCATTTGCTTCGCTATGATGGGTAGAAATACGAACTGAGGTGGGAATAATTGGCTTCAGAGGCGTGCCTCATCCCAATAATTTAAACAGTCTAAAAAACTATAAATTTTTTCTATTACTTCATAAGATGGTCTTTTTCCCAAGCCTTTACTTAGACTTTCCCGTAGTTGGTTGACAGTGATATGTTGTCCAAACATATTCTCGTATTTAACACTAGTAAAATAACAAGGATTCTTGTTCATAAATTCACAGATTCGCTGTTTTACAGCACCTTTATATGAACCGCTAGCGAAAAGTGAGTCTAGTGTCGCTCTGACTTTTCCCTTTTCATTATCAGCAAAAGGTATTGGAGATACATCCTCGGCATAAAAATGTTCATAATTATAACCTCCTACAATTTTAGCCCCCGCTCTTGCTTTCAAATCAAAATTCAAGACACGATTTTCCCAGTTTAATTTTTCCTTAGCTTCCTCAGCTCCCTCAGCTTCCCAGGATTTATTAACGCTTAATTTATTGTCGTCTACTTTATCAAAAGGTTTGTAACTGAGTTTAAAGCCAATACCTAGGTCAATTCCCGCATTTACACTGCCCGCCCCTAAACAGTTCATCATAATCGGGGTACTCAGACTCAGAACGCCTTGTGCTGTTTGTATTGTCGAAGACCCCACGCTGGACAATCAACAAGGTTTCGGTCGATTTACTGATGTTTCCTTGTAATTTCATCTCAGTACTCAGAAAACGCGTGGTAATCCGTGCAACGTCAATCAATATATTGGCA
>CAIKYI010000255.1 GCA_903831545.1 uncultured Methylobacter sp.
TTGATTGACGATCCAAAACAAGCTGATGTTTTATTGCTTAATACCTGCTCCATACGCGAAAAAGCCCAGGAAAAAGTTTTTTCGGCGTTGGGTAAATGGCGCAAGATAAAGGATAAACGACCTGATGTGATTATTGGTGTGGGCGGCTGTGTCGCCAGTCAGGAAGGGGCGGCCATTCAAAAAAGGGCGCCATTTGTAGACATCGTGTTCGGGCCGCAAACCCTGCATCGTTTGCCGCAACTTCTGGATCAGGCGCGTAGTCAAATGAAGCCGGTGATTGACGTGTCTTTCCCTGAAATCGAAAAGTTTGATGCCTTGCCGGAACCCAGAGCCGAAGGACCCAAAGCCTTTGTTTCGGTGATGGAAGGCTGTAGCAAGTATTGCACTTTTTGTGTGGTGCCATACACCCGGGGTGAAGAAATCAGCCGTCCGCTTAACGATGTGATCGCGGAAATTACCGCCCTTGCCAAACAAGGGGTGCGCGAAATCAATCTGTTAGGCCAAAATGTAAATGCCTACCGGGGTGAAATGGACGATGGCGACATTGCTGATTTTTCCTTGCTGCTGCATTATGTCGCGGCAGTTGAGGGTATAGACCGGATTCGTTTTACCACCTCGCACCCCATTGAATTTACCGATGCCTTGATTGAAGCTTTTGCAGAAATTCCACAGCTGGTTGATCATTTGCATTTACCAGTGCAAAGCGGCAGTGACCATATTTTAAAAATGATGAAGCGCGGGCATGTTCGGGCCGATTACATCGAAATTATTCGTAAGTTGCGTTTAGTGCGGCCTAACATTTATCTGTCTTCTGATTTTATTATCGGTTTTCCTGGTGAAACCGATGCCGAGTTTGAAGAAACTATGTCTTTTATTGAAGAAATCGGTTTCGATTTATCGTTCAGTTTTGTTTATAGTCAGCGTCCGGGAACCCCGGCGGCAGATTTACCCGATGACGTGCCCGCTGAAGTTAAAAAACTGCGTCTGGAGCGTTTTCAAAAACGTATTAACGAAATGACCATGGCCATTTCAGAAAGCATGATCGGTACTGTACAGACGGTTTTGGTCGAAGGGCAGTCCAAGAAAAATCCGCTACAAATGCAGGGTCGAACAGAAAATAATCGGGTCGTTAACTTTATCGGTCATCCCCGTTTAGCCGGGCAGTTTGTCGATGTACTGATTGCCGAAGCACTCCCAAACTCTTTACGGGGCCGAATGATCGACGCCTCTATCAATAAAATGGTTAGTTACGGTTAATTTATGATTTCACAGGATATTTCTCTTGCACCTGCGGATATTGACCGTTTATCCAATTTTTGCGGTCAATTTGATGAACATTTGCGCCAAATTGAAACACGGCTTCAGGTGGAGATTGCCAATCGCGGTAATCAGTTTAAAGTTACAGGGGTAGACAGCTCGGTAAAAGCGGCTTGTGCCGTGATGCAGAAGTTGTTTGCCAGTACCGAGACGGAAGAACTGAATGCGGAACTTGTGCATTTAGCCATGCAGGATTCTTCCATCGAAGAATTGCTGGATGGGCCAAATCCCAACGCCCAACAAAACGTCAGTATCAAGACCAAATGTGGGATGATCAGGGGACGCGGGGTTAATCAACAAGAGTATTTAAGAAAAATTGTTACTCATGACATTAATTTTGGCGTGGGTCCTGCCGGTACCGGAAAAACTTATCTTGCTGTTGCCTGTGCCATTGAAGCTTTGCAAAGCGAAAAAGTCAGAAAAATCATTCTGGTTCGACCGGCAGTAGAAGCCGGTGAAAAACTGGGTTTTTTACCGGGAGATATGGCCCAAAAGGTCGATCCTTATTTACGGCCTTTGTATGACGCGCTTTATGACATGCTCGGTTTTGAACGCGTCGAAAAAATGATTGCAAAAGGTATTATCGAAGTTGCGCCGCTGGCTTTTATGCGTGGTCGAACGCTTAATGACGCGTTTATTATTCTGGATGAGGCGCAAAATACCACCATAGAGCAGATCAAAATGTTCCTGACCCGCCAGGGTTTTGGCTCAACTACCGTGGTAACCGGCGATATTACCCAAATCGATTTACCTTCAGAAAAGATGTCCGGTTTGCGCCATGCATTAGGTGTGTTAAAAAATGTTGAAGGTATTAGTTTTACCTATTTTGATGCGCGTGATGTAGTCAGGCATCCTTTGGTGCAACGTATTGTCTGCGCCTATGAAGACTATGAGTCAACAGCCAGGTCCAAGTCATGAACGCCCTGGAAATCCAGACAATTTATGAATCACCGGGGCAACCGGAGCAGCAACAGATTCAACTTTGGATTGACACGGCACTGGCTGATTATGACCGCGACACCGAGATTGTGGTGCGCATTGTTGATGAGCAGGAAAGTGCCCAACTTAATGAACAGTATCGCCATAAGTCGGGTCCTACCAATATTCTCAGTTTTCCGGTTGAGGTGCCCGAGGGCGTGGACTTAAATTTGCTGGGAGATTTAGTGATCTGTGCTCCGTTACTGGCAACAGAAGCACTGCAACAAAACAAGCCGTTAACCGATCATTGGGCACATATTATTATCCACGGCGTATTACATTTGTTAGGTTATGATCATCTTGAAGATGATGAAGCTGAACAAATGGAAAGCAAAGAAATCGACATTTTGAACAACTTACATATTAATAATCCCTATGCGGAAGGCCAGATAAATGAGTGACGAACAACCCCCAAGTAGAAACTCCCCTCATAATAAAGGTTGGGTCGACAAGATCATCCATTTACTGACAGGGGAGCCGCAAGACCAAGAAGATCTGCTCGAAATTTTAAGGGAAGCCCGTGAAAATCACTTGTTGGATACCGATGCGCTGTCCATGATTGAAGGGGTGTTGCAAGTGTCACAAATGCGGGTCAGAGACATTATGATTCCTCGCATTCAAATGGTTGTCGTACCTAAAGACGCCGAACTGGAACATATTCTTCCGCTGGTAACAGAGTTTGGCCATTCGCGTTATCCGGTTATAGATGGCGATCGTAGCAAGGTTGTTGGCGTACTGTTAGCCAAGGATTTATTGGCCAGGGTTTTAGTAAATAAAACCCTTAAAGTGCATGAAATCATGCGGCCCTCGTGTGTGGTACCTGAAAGTAAGCGCCTGAATGTACTACTTAAGGAATTGCGTACTATCGGTAATCACATGGCTATTGTTGTCGATGAATATGGCCAGTCAGCGGGTTTGGTAACCATTGAAGATGTACTGGAGCAAATCGTTGGCGAAATTGAAGATGAACACGACGACCATGAAGACGAGGGTTATATATTTCAGCGCAGCTCAAATGAATATATGCTTAAAGCCCTGACGCCTATGGATGAGTTTGACGAATACTTTTCCACCGCTCTGGCAACAGATGAATACGATACCATTGGCGGTTTTATTGTCAGTCAGCTAGAACACATGCCCAAAAAAGGCGAGCATTATGTTGTGGATAATATGAAGTTTGAAGTGATCAGAGCAGATAGTCGACGCGTCCATTTGTTAAAACTCAAAATAATAAGTTAGCTGACAAAACCTCGGGGCACTTATTTGCAAATGATTAAGGTGCTTAGCCTATAGGAAGTAATCGTATTGTTTCCTGCTTGATGTATTTCAAGGTGTTCAGCAAATCTACCCGTATCGCCCCGGTTTGAGAGGCTAATATTGCTGGTAGGCGCAATCTCTTGCGGATGGCCTGATAATAAGCCAGATATACTTCACCGGGTCAAAAATTGAGCTTTTTCAAAAGCTGGAAGTGTAAGTTTAGCAAGCTATCCAGGGCAGGCTTATGTTTTGTAGGGGCGTTGTTCAGGGAATTTACAATAGGTAGCCCTGAACGGTATCAAGCATTAATAAAGAGGGGATAAGCATTTTTTTTGCTGAAGCGCAACAATCGCACAATCAGGTTAAGGTTGGGCCTGCTTGGTCTGCTGATTAGCGATAATTTCACGATTCCATTTCTCGTTCGAAGTTGCCTGGATATATCTTGCTTTCTAAAAAAACGCTTTTCGACGACCTTACTTGGGGTAAGGTCGCCTACTAAAACAACCGACTTCGCGCTTTAGGTCAAATAGCGTGTGTGATACGTTTATGAACTCCTATGCTTTGCATCATATTGCTCCGAATCGGGAGTCCACACTAACCCAAAAATTAGCTTTTGCGGCGTAACCTCCAAACTGCCAGCGCGGAAGCGAACAAGGCAAATGGCGCGGGCACAGGAACAGGTGCAGGAATTTGCTCTTGAAATGTGCCTGTCAAGGTCGTAGCAGATAATCCGGAAAGGAATACGGCACTATCCCACAGTCGATCATTGGAGTCGGCAATGACTGCTTCAAGGCTATGTTGCGTCAAGGCTGGATTCAAAAAAGCATTGACAGTCAGTACAGCCGTATAGCCATCAAACTCGAAGGGAACGGCGGTAGCGCCGGAATTGGCAGTCAGAAAGCCATTGTCGTTTTGAATGGTGTCGGCACAAGGATAAACGCCAATGTTGGTGCAATTATCTAATACTGCGAAATTAGATGCATCGAACTGCGCGTAATTTACGCCATCGACGATCAAGGCGAAGCCATCGCGAAAAATACCCGTCCATTCCGGATATTCCTCGGACGCAAAGACAAATTTTGAGGTAACGGCGTTAGCGCCCGAAGCCGCAGGGTCTAGGGTAAAGTCAAATCTCAGGGAGTTGGCATCGTAGGTAAATTGATTGCTGAGTTTGGAAACTTCGTAGCTGGCGCCGGTATCGGTTACGGTAGTGGCACCGCTGGAGGTATTGGAGTTGGCAAAGTTGGCGTTTCCGGTGGTCAATACAATGCCTGCTGTATCAATGACACTGGTGAACTCTGTGGCGGCGTAAATACGAGCCTGGTTGCTCTGACCGATATAGCCAATGTTTTGAACGCTTATGCCACTGTTAGTCGCAAGCCAGGCATTGACCAATTGGTTGACGGTGTCACTTGGAACCTGCGGTTGCACCGGTGGCGGTAACAGCTTTAGGGCCTCAAGCTCGGTTTCAGTGATTTCAGCAGCATTGGCATTACCCTGCTTTTCGGCGCCAAATTGCAACACATAGAGATCCTGGGGAGAAGGATTATCGTCTGGAGTGCCACCACCATTCCCTCCTCCCGAGGCCAGCGAGTTACCGGAAGCGGCTGCCAAAGTCATCAATACAGCTAAATTTATGATCTTTATTTTCATATCTTACTCATTCAAGGTTAATGTTTAGCTTGGGGTGCATCCGAGGGGATCTTCGCTACATCTGTCGAATTGGGCAAACAGGACATCACTGCTTTGCATCACCAATACATGTTAGTTCGGCATTCCGTAGAAAAGGTTCAATGGGATACAATTTTTTTTCGGCTTGAATCCTTTGCTTGCTTTAAGGCAGGGTCTGGGAACTTTAAATGTCGGCTATTCTGACATTTAATAGGATTATTTCTATTGTCGCGGCGAAGCTTAATTTAATTGGTACTTGGTCCGACTGCCGAACTTTTCTTAAACATGAAACCAGGTAAATGGAAGCGGTTGGGCGAACACTGGTTTGGCGTCGATTACAACAAAACATCGTCATCGCGCCGGATACAGATAAAACTGTTCCCGAACAGTTCTCGCTACTTGAACCCTCTGAAGACATGACTACCTTTGAATACAGAGTGTTGTTCACCTCGTTAACTTCGGAAGTTTTGACTGATTTGAGCATTATCGGGATAGTGCTGATTGCGAAAACAATTTTGATGAAATTAAAAGTCAATGGGGCTGGGGTGGCTTTGTAAGCAAGAAACTCAAACCGTGTCGTTTTATCGCCCGAATGATTGCCCTCATCTATAACTGGTGGTCATTGTTTGTCAGACTGGCGGAACCCGATAAGTATTACGAAGTCATTTTTCCGGGCCTTTGCTTTTGCATGGTGTCGGCAAACCAGTTCATGCCCTAGTGGCTGTCAGTAGCGGATTGTTACGACGTATGAGTCACGATGAAGTTGAGGCGGTCATCAGTCACGAAATCACTCATATCGCTAATGGCGATATGGTGACCATGGCCTTGATGCAGGGCGTGGTTAACACCTTTGTGTACTTTTTCGCCAGTATCATCGGTCATGTGGTTGATCGTGTCATATTTCAAAACGAACGCGGCCAGGGAATGGGCTATTTTATTGCCCAAATGCTTGCGCAAATGGCCCTGGGCATTTTGGCCACGCTGTTGGTGATGTGGTTCTCTCGCTATCGTGAATTTAAAGCCGATACAGGCGGCGCCTCCTTGGCCGGACGCGGAAAAATGATCGCAGCCCTGCAAGCCTTGCAACGTGTTTTTGATTGGCCTTGCTTACAGGAACCTTTTAACAGACTAAGCATGAATTTAGGATTGGACTGGTTCTGCAAAGCAACTCTCTATAAAAAAATTATCGGATACTAGGCATACCAAACCGTTCTTTTGTCTTTTCGGCTGTACAATATTCTCGTAATCGATTTTGGCTTCAAGCCAGTCTTCTTGGTCATGTCCAGGTACAAAATCTCTGGCTAAGGCTCTGTAATACGCAGACTCAGCAATCCAAAGATAATCTTCATGCGTCAAATCAGTCGATAATTTTGGTTTAGAATTCACAGGAAATTTAGTTTAAATTGAAAGAGTTCTGATTTTAACAGTTTAAAATCTAACATCAACCAACTACTTGGATACCTCTGTCTTTGTATTACCGGGTCGATAGGCGGTTATTTGGCTATGCCTAATACCACATGTAGTGGTCTCTCCACGAAATAGGGAAGAGCCAGGATTTTTAAAAAATTACTTAGTTAACTGGTATTCCGAAGCACTCAGCCTTTTTAGGTTTTCGTTGGCCAGTCTGTGATACGTTGGCGACAATGAAATTGCTTTCTGAAAACACTCATAAGCCGCAGGAGGGTTGTTATTCATCATATAAATATAGCCCAGATTATTGTAAGCATCCGCTTCGTCCAGCACATGCGTGAAAGCTTGAAGGGCGGCTGCATCGTTGCCAAGACGCGCATATAACAATCCTTGGTTTAACCATGCAGGGTTATATTTGGCATCAAGTATTGATACCTCATTAAACAACCGCAACGCGCCCTGCCAATCTCCAGAAAGATACTTGGAATAGCCAAGGTTATTCATAAGCATTGGCATATTAGGCTTGGCTTTCAAAGCGCTTTCATAATATTGTCTGGCATGTAAATAATCCCCCATTTTGTCTGCAATTAATCCCAGTCCGTTACCGGCTCGCCACAAGCCAGGGTCAAGAGCTATAGCAGCAGCCAGTGATTGTCTGGCTTCGGCCTTCCGGTCAGTTTTCAGCTGAAGGAGCCCCAGACCTTGAAGCGTAGCGGCATTCTTGGGTTCCAGTTTCAAGGCCAGTTGATAAGCGATTTCTGCTGGCCCGTAATGGCCTTGTCCTGCATGTATCTCACCTATCTTGTTAAGTGCCTCCATGTTCTTGTCGTCAAACTCAAGCGCTCTAACGTAATAATACAGCGCCTCGTCCTTGCTGCCCTGTTGCAACAACTGGTCGGCACGCTTCATCGCCGACGGAGCATCGCCAGTAACTTCCTGTAACTCATGAACAAGTGCCGATTTATCGTCATACAATCCTGGGATTTTGGGCATCGTCACCACTGTCCCAGTGCTACAGCCGACTAATGGCAAGCTGATAATTACAAAAGACAAACAGAAAAAAACACAGCGCATGGCATTACCCGACTTTGCAAAAGTCCTGCCTGAAATAATAAACTTGATTGACTCAGTCATAAATACCTTTCCATATTTTTCTAATTACCTGTAACGACAGCTTCCAAGTTATGGAGCGACAGTGCCCGGCCTGAGCTTGCCCCAAGGTGCGTAGATATCTACACAAGTAAAAATCGACGTCATTCCGGCAGGGAGAGCAA
>CAIKYI010000256.1 GCA_903831545.1 uncultured Methylobacter sp.
CACATTAATAAAAATAATTTAAACCCCTTGGAGGATATTTCTATGAACAAAATTTTATCTCTTATAGCTATGGCATTAATGATTGTTGGATTAACTGGCTGCATGGACAACCCAGACGGTTCTAAGCAAAAAGTTTCTAGTTCTATTCAACTATAAATAGAACTTTTTGAGCTACAAAAAAACCCGGTCATTGGCCGGGTTTTTTTGTTTATACAGCATTAAAATTTAATTAAGAAATAAGTTCTTATTTTCAGCACGTCATACTTCGTTTTTATACAAATCTCTGCAAATCAATCTGCTGGCTTTAAGGTTATTGCTTGATTGTGCTCATGCTTTAGTTTGGACGAAATTTATTTTCTCCAAAATTCCGGTACGAATAAAATTACAATTGAAAATATTTGCACTCTTCCCAAGAGCATTGCAAAGGTACAAACACCTGTTTGAAAATCGCTCAAAATATCATAATTGCTAGCCGGTCCTACCAGATTTAGACCGGGTCCTGCATTATTAAAGCAGGCAATAACTGCAGAAAATGCTGTTATAAAATCCAACCCGCTTAGTAATAGCGTAAACACAAGAATAAGAATGCTGATGAAATACAGAAAAATAAAGCCCATCACCGATGTGACAACGTCATTGCTAATAATTGCTCCGCCAATTTTCATTGGCTTAATGGCATAAGGGTGAATAGACTTAAATAGCTCAAGATAGGACTGCTTCATGAGAATGATGGTTCGAATCATTCGGATGCCACCGCCAGTCGAGCCTGTAGAAACAGAAATTGCGCTTAGAAACAGCATCCACATCGGTATAAATACCGGCCAAAGATTAAAATCCTGGGTGGAGTAACCTGAGGTTGTAGCGATGGAAACCACGTTAAATGTTGCATGACGTAAAGCGGTAAAAAAGTCTGAATAAGTACCTTCGTACCATAGAACTGAAGCCACAGCCAGGCAGCTACCCAGTACCACAATAAGTAAGCCCCACATCTCCATATCTTTGATATAGGGCTTAAATGAGCCCTTGTTAAGCGCCAGAAAATGGGTGCCAAAGTTCATGGCCGCCAGTAATTGAAAGACTGTGAGCACTATTTCGATGGGTAAGGAATTAAAAAAACCAATGCTGGCATCGTGTGTTGAAAAGCCACCCAGGCTCATGGCTGAAAAAGCATGGCAAACTGCATCGAACCAATTCATTCCGGCCAGGTGTAAAGCAATAATGCAAACAAAAGTAATGGCAACGTAAGTCAACCATAAAGCTTTTGCAGCCTGCATGATCCTGGGCGGTAAATCGGATTCCTTGACAGAGCCGGGAGAGCCGGACTTAAGCAATTGCATGCCACCAATGCCCAGAATAGGCAAAATAGCTACTGCAAAAACAATAATGCCAATCCCTCCAAGCCAGGCCAATTCATGCCGCCACAAGTTGATTGACATTGGCAACTGATCAAGTCCACTCAATATTGTCCCGCCTGTCGTCGTCAGGCCGGAGATGACTTCAAAATAGGCGTCGACAAAACTCAATCCGGGCCAGAACAATAATAAGGGCAGGGTGCAAAATACGGGAGCCAGTGACCAGCAAAGTGTTACCAGTAAAAAGCCGGCTTTTCGAGACACTTTTTTGGGGGACATCAATGTTGAAAAAAATAAAAGGGCCCCCGACAGCAAGGTAATCGAGGTTCCTTGGTAAAAAGCTCCGGAAGCACCATCGTCAGCTATGGCCGAAGATACCCAGCAGGTAGACATTAATCCACCAAAGACCATAATAACTAAGCCGAAGATGTGTATGATAGTAAGAAAGACATTCATGGGATTAGGTTCAAGGTTCAAGACTTAGGGATCAAGGTTTTTCGCCTTGTACCTGCACTAACTATTTAAAGGGGTTGAAATTTCTTTTCGATGTTGACGACCAGTTTTTTATCCATAGCGAACATCACCACATGATCGCCTTCTTCAAACACTGTGCCGCAGTGTATGGAAATAACCTTATTGTTACGTATCAATGCCCCCATGACAATGCCTTCAGGAAAACTGATAGCATCAACTCTGCGTCCAACCACTGAATTAAGATCGTTACTTTGATGGGCAATAGCTTCGATTGCCTCGGCAGTGCCGCCGCAAAGAGAGCTCACTTGCTCTACATCACCACGACGAACATGCTTAAGAATACTTCCAAGTGTTTCCTGGTTTGGCAGCACTGCAACATCAATACCTGTTCCTGGTAATAGCTTGCCGTACGAAACATGGTTGAGTAAACAGATAGATTTACGGGCACCTAAACTTTTAGCTAACGAGGCGGAGACTATATTAACACCGTCATTTTCGGTGATTGCGCAAAATAAATCTGTAGTATCAATAGATTCATCAAGTAGCAGTGCTTCATCGGCGCACTCGCCAAGTAGCACTACTGATCGCTCAAGATCATTCGCCAGTTTGTGGGCACGTAACGGATCTTTTTCAATGATTTTTACTTGATGATTGCTTTCCAGCGCCAGCGCCAGCCTCTTGCCGACATGACCTCCCCCGGCGATGATAATTCGTCTTAGTGGGGCTTCAATCTTGCCTAATTCTTTTAATACCCCATGCACTTCTTCGCGCGGAGCCACAAAAAATACTTCATCGCCAGTTTCAATAACCGCATCGCCATTTACCACCAGAGGGATGCCATTTCGAAATATCGCTACCACGCGAATTTTGCCGCCTACCAAACGATCTTTGAGGTTTTTAATTTCCTTACCGGTTAAGGAGCCATTGGCTACCACCTTAACAGAGAAAAGCCTCACCAGGCCGCCCGCGAAATCTGAAATATGCTGGACGCCAGGAAACTCGATTAAATTACGGATCGCTTCCATGACAATTTGTTCGGGGCTGATTACGATATCCACCGGTAGCCCATTCGGGCCAAACAACTTTGGATTATTTAAATAATCAACAGCTCTGACTCTAGCGATAGTTTTTGGGCGGCTGTATAGCGTGTTGATGATGACGCAGGCCAGCATATTGGTTTCATCGCTGTCGGTAACAGCGATAATGATATCAGCAGTCCGTGCGCCGGCCTGATCAAGTACTTTGGGGTGTGCTGCATTGCCGGCAACTGTGGCAATATCAAAACGTTCTTTTAATGCATCCAGCAACTCCGTCCTGAAATCAACTACTACAATGTCGTTCTCCTCGCTTGCCAGCGCACCGGCAACTGAGGAACCGGTAACACCAGCTCCAAGAATAAGTATTTTCATTTAGACTCTGTGGGTATTAAAAAATAAAAGCGGGCAAAAGGCGAAAATATAAGGTGAAAAAATTTTGTGCCCATCAGCATTTGCCGTTTTCCTGTTCATATTTTTCACTTACAAACCAGCTAACACTGCGGCAACCGTTGCGCCCATGGCTGCCGGTGTCGGGCAAATAGTAACGCCCAATTCTTTTAATAGCGCAACTTTCTCGGCAGCACTTTCACCGGCCGAGGAAATAATTGCACCGGCATGTCCCATACGACGACCTTCCGGTGCAGTTAAGCCGGCGATATAGGCAATTACAGGTTTGGTCATGTTTTCTTTGGCGAAAATCCCTGCTTCAACTTCTTGCGGGCCACCGATTTCACCAATCATAAGTACTACCTTGGTTTCAGGGTCTGCTTCGAATTTTTCCAGAATATCACGGTGAGAGCTTCCGTTGATGGGATCGCCACCAATCCCGACCGAGGTTGAGATGCCGATATTCAACCGTTTCATTTGATCGGCTGCTTCATAGCCCAGCGTGCCGGAACGGCCGACAATCCCGACATTACCCTGGGTGTAAATGTGCCCCGGCATAATACCCAGCATGGCGCGTCCGGGGCTGATAGTACCTGCGCAGTTAGGGCCGGTCAGTATCATTCTTTGCTCTTCTGGAAAGCGGCGCAGGAAGTTTTTAACCGTCATCATATCCTGGGTAGGAATGCCGTCAGTAATGCCTACGCAATATCTAATGCCGGCGTCGGCGGCTTCCATAATGGAATCAGCGGCAAATGCAGGTGTAACAAAGATAATACTGGCTTCAGCGCCAACCTGGCGAACGGCTTCTTTTACGGTATTAAAAACAGGTAAACCCAAGTGAGTTTGACCGCCTTTGCCTGGAGTAATCCCGCCAACGACGTTAGAGCCATAGTTGATCATGTCTTGAGCATGAAAACTGCCGATTTTTCCGGTAAAGCCCTGCACAATAATTCTTGTTGTTTCGTCAATTAAAATAGCCATCTTATGCTTCCTGTGCCGCTTCTTTTGCGACCGCTTCGTTACGTGCCTGAACTGCTTTCTCTGCAGCTTCAGCCAAAGTTTCAGCCGTAATAATGGGCAAGCCGCTTTCTGCGATTATCCTTTGGCCTTCCGCAACATTAGTTCCTGACAACCTGACGATTAAGGGTATTTTCATATCAATTTTCTTGACTGCTTCAACAACACCCTCAGCAATCCAATCGCAACGATTGATGCCGGCAAAAATATTGACAAGCATGGCTTTTACGCCCTTGTCGGCTAAAACCAGGCGAAAGGCTTTTTCGGTGCGTTCAGCCGAGGCGCCACCGCCTACGTCAAGAAAATTGGCTGGTTCGCCACCCGCCAGCTTTATCATGTCCATGGTAGCCATCGCTAAACCGGCGCCATTAATCATGCAGCCGATATCGCCGTCCAGGCCGACATAACTTAAACCTCGGTCTGCTGCTGCCATTTCACGGGGATCTTCCTGAGTTTTATCGCGCAGTTCGGAAATTTTTTGCTGACGGAACAAGGCGTTATCGTCAAAGCCCATTTTGGCGTCAAGTGCAATTAATTCTCCGCTACGCGTAACAACCAGTGGATTGATTTCCAGCATGCTCACATCAAGTTCGCGTAAAGCCCGATAACAACCTCGAATAGTCTTGACTGCATGGCTTAATAATTCTGGCGCAAGTCCCATTGCAAAAGCCATTTCCCGAGCTTGATAATCTTGTAAGCCAACGGCAGGTTCAATATAAATTTTGGTGATTGCTTCAGGATTGTTTTCGGCCAACTCTTCGATTTCCATGCCGCCTTGCGCGGAACCGACCATGACAATTCGCTCGGAGCTACGATCAACCAAAAAACAGAAATATAATTCTTTGACGATGTCTGTTCCTGCTTCGACGTACAACCTGCCGCAAACCTTGCCCGCTGGCCCAGTTTGATGAGTAATCAATCTTTTGCCTAACAAGGATTCTGCAGCCGCCTCAACTTCATCATGGGTTTTACAGATTTTGATTCCACCAGCTTTGCCGCGCGCGCCTGAATGAATCTGTGCTTTTACTGCCCATATATGCCCGCCAATATCTCTGGCGCGCTGTACCGCTTCTTCAGGGCTGTAAGCCATTCCACCTTCAGCGATTTTAACGCCATAACCGCTTAAAATTTCTTTTGCCTGATATTCATGAATATCCACAGCATCTCCTTAATTGAATTCTATTGTTGAATTACACGTCATAATAATTCAGGTGTAACAGATTTTACCGGTTTAATCGAATAGTCTCTGATAAAACGTACGTTCTTTAAAGCGGACAGCATTTAAATTAAAATCTTTAGCAACCTGTCGTGCCCATAGTCACAGCATTTTATTAGTTAATGGTTATTGTTTTTTTGCAGCGATAGCCTCAGCAGCCCTAACCACGTTATTGGCCATTTTTTCAGAAGCAGCATCAATTAATCGGCCATCCAGGGCAGCAGCACCTTTACCTTGGGCAGCGGCTTCCTTCAGGGCGACTAAAATGCGCTTTGCCTTGTCAACTTCAGCCGCAGGCGGGGTGAAAATGTCATTGGCCAATTCAACTTGTGATGGATGTATGGCCCATTTTCCTTCGCAACCTAAAGCTGCAGCGCGTCTGCCAGCCATTTTGTAACCTTCAGGATCTTTAATGTCACCAAATGGACCGTCGATTGGACGCAAGCCATAGGCTCGACAGGCAACGGTCATCCGGCTGATCGCAAAATGCCACTGATCTCCCGGATAATCGGCATTTAAACCACCAATATTAGTGGTTCTGGCTCTGTTACTTGCGGCGTAATCAGCTACGCCAAAATGTAAGGCTTCGAGGCGGCCAGTTGAACCATTACGGGCAATATCTTCTACGTTTGCCATGCCCAATGCTGTTTCAATCAAGGCTTCAATACCGATTTTATTTTTTAATCCCTGCTGCATTTCCAGTTGATTAAGCATGGCTTCAACCATGTAAACATCAGCATAAACGCCAACCTTAGGAATCAAAACCGTATCCAGTTTTGCGCCACATTGTTCGACCAGATCCACTACATCGCGAACCATGTATTGGGTATCCAAGCCGTTGATTCGCACAGAAATGGTGACGCCATGCCCTTTCCAGTCCAAGTCATTGATCGCTTCAATTATATTCTTTCTGGCCTGTAATTTGTCATCTGGTGCTACAGCATCTTCAAGATCCAGAAAAATAAAATCAGCACCACTTCTCATCGCTTTTTCAAACATTTCAGGGCTAGAGCCCGGAACGGCTAATTCACAGCGCTGAACTCGTTGAATTGACGCTGAATATAAGGTGTGGCTCATGGATACTTTCCTAATTTGTTTGTGTAAATCAAGTCATAAAGTTGGATTATAGCTACCGCCTAACCAAACGGACGGGGCCTCAGCCGAACATAAATCAACCGCACATTTTACTTTCAGAGGTCTCAAAGTCAATTTTTAAAGCGCCCACAGCGACATATCCTAACAGCTTAAACTATTGTAACCAGCGAACTTTCACTGCTCAAGCAAGAATAGGGTCTTGCCGATTTTAAGTGGCTATGTCATTATTGCCGATTTTTTGGATGTTAATTGTTAATGTTCAAGCTGTGTTTATCACTCAACTACTTAAAGAGGCAATGCAATGGCTGGTCGTAACCATCTATATATTCCAGGCCCTACCAATGTGCCGAACGAAATCCTGAATGCTATGCATATTAACATGGAAGACCATCGCTCTCCCGTGTTCCCAAAACTACTGACACCTCTTTTACAGGATCTTAAAAAAGTCTTTAAAACAGAAACAGGACAGGCTTTTATTTTTCCTGCGACCGGCACTGCAGGCTGGGAAGTTGCCTTGACCAATACCTTGAATCCGGGTGTCAAGGTTTTTATTTATCGCTTTGGCCAATTTAGTCTTTTATGGGGTGAAATGTCTAAACGTCTGGGCTTTGAGGTTGAAATCCACCAGGAAGTCTGGGGTAAGGGCATCCCTTTGGATAGAATCGAAGCCCGATTGAAAGAAGATACCAACCATGAAATCAAAGCCGTTTTGGCAACGCATAATGAAACTGCTACCGGCGTTACCAGTGATATTGGCGGCGTTCGCAAAGCGCTGAACGCGGCTAATCATCCGGCTCTATTATTTGTTGACGGTGTCAGCTCTATTGCGAGCCTTGATTTTCGTATGGATGAATGGGGCGTTGACGGAGCCATCAGTGGTTCGCAAAAAGGCTTCATGATGCCCGCCGGTGGCGCATTTCTGGCCTTCAGTCAAAAAGCGTTGGCAGCTATTGAAACATCGAGCTACCCGCGTTGTTTTCTAGATTTAAAAGACCAGATGAATACCAATAAAGACGGCTATACTCCATATACGCCAGCATTGCCAATTTTATACGGTCTGCGTAAAGCTCTGGATTTGTTGCTCGAAGAGGGCATGGAAAATGTTTACGCGCGTCATCACCGTTTGGCTGAAGGTGTTCGTAAAGCAGTTGCCGCTTGGGGCTTGACTACCTGCGCTCAACCAGGCTTCGCGTCTGATACGGTGACTGCTATTATTGTGCCTGCCGACAAAGACGCACGCGATGTTATCAGCACAGCCTTTAGCAAATACAATATTTCTTTAGGTGCCGGTTTATCAGAACTTGCCGGTAAAGCGTTTCGTATCGGTCACGTTGGGGATATGAATGACGTTTCAATGCTCGGTGCTATTGCAGGCGTTGAAATGGCAATGCTGGACAATGGCTTTGACTTCAAGCCAGGCGCAGGCGTTGCGGCGGCTATTGAATACTATCGTTCAACTGCAAATTAAAAAATAGAACGTGGATGACGCGGATTAGACGGGGATACGTGGATAAAACTTTATACAGGAAATCGGCTTAAGCCCATCTAATCTGCGTTAGACATTATGCGCGTTCTATGCCGGAGCAAAATAATGACAAAATCAACAGCGACCTATTGGAACGCACTGAGTCCGGAAAGCTGCCATAGGTGGGCAGCCATCCAAGGCTTGGAAGGCATTGCTGATGAACTAACACTCAGTATTGATCCGATGACCGGTGAATATACTAGATTGACTCGGTTCTTGCCGGGTGCCGATACAGCGTTGTTGGGTGGAAAAACGTATGCCTATCCTGATGAGGTTTTTATCGTCAGCGGTCGCTTGTACGACCAAGCATTTGACATATGGCTTGAGGCGGGTCATTACGCTAGTCGTCCCCCTTTCGAATTTCACGGGCCATTCAAAACAGATGTGGGCTGTGTTGTATTGGAAGTATCATTTCCGAACCGAATTGCAGACAATGATGCGACTCTATAGAGAATGGGCTAACGTTCGAAAGCCCATTGTTCGCAATCAATTCGCTTCATTCTTCAGCGCATACTAATGGATTATGGAGAGAAAACCCATGAGCAAACCCAAAGTCTTTGTTACCCGTCGCTGGCCTGCTTCGGTCGAGGCTAAACTCAAAGCCCTTTACGACGTCACGTTAAATACAGAGGACCGACCTTTAACAGCTGACGAATTCAAATCAGCGCTACAAAATTACGATGCAGTTTGTCCAACTGTTTGCGATAACTTGCCGGCCGATGTTCTTAATGTCGAAAATAAGCGCTGCAAAATTCTAGGTAATTTTGGTGTCGGCTACAATCATATCGACATTAACGCTGCTAAAGCGCAAGGTTTGATCGTCACCAACACCCCTGGCGTATTGACACACAGCACAGCAGATATTGCCATGACCTTATTATTAATGTCTGCACGTCGTGGTGCGGAAGGCGACCGTTTGGTTCGAGCCAAGCAATGGCAAGGCTGGTGCCCGACGCACATGTTGAGTAGCGATGTTACCGGCTCAACCTTGGGTTTGATCGGTTTTGGCCGTATTGCACAAGCCATGGCAAAAAAAGCCCATCATGGTTTTGGTATGAAAATCGTCTATTTCAAACCCAGTCCTGCCGATGAATATGTCACTGATGATTTAAACGCTATCCGTTGCAACTCTATCGAAGAGTTATTACAAATAGCCGATTATGTTTCCTTGCATTGTCCCGGTGGCGAGGCAACCCGGCACTTAATCAATGCCGATATGCTTAACCTGATGAAACCGTCAGCTCATTTAATTAATACCGCGCGAGGCGATGTGGTTGATAGCGATGCTTTGATCAATGCGTTAAAAAACAAGAGAATTGCCGGTGCCGGTCTTGATGTCTATGAAGGCGAGCCCAATGTTCATGAGGGTTTTTTGACCCTGGATAATGTTTCGCTACTACCGCATTTGGGCAGCGCCACTTTGGGAACGCGCACTGCCATGGGTGAAAAAGTGTTAGCCAATCTGGCCGCATTTTTTGCCGGAGATCATTTGCCGGATCGGGTTGTTTAACGCCTTTAATATTATGCGTAATTTTTACTTTGTAATTTAAAAGCCATATTACTAATGGACAAAATCTTACAACTAAATAAAATATGTGGTTATTGAAACTGACCAAAATATTTTAATCAGTATCAATAACAAAGCCGGCATTGCGTATGGAAGTCAGGTCTACAAATGGGTGACTTTCCTTATGCTGGAGATAATACTTTAAGAGCCAGGAATATCAGGTAGCTACGCCTGGACTTCTTGGATAACTTAAAATTACTTCATACTTTAGAGAAATTACAAATGAAAAAAACACTTCTTAATTTGGCAATCATGGGTACTTTGGTAGCGGCTTCCAATGCTGCTTTAGCTCATTCAGACGATTCAAAAAACCCAAAATCATGCGCAGGGTTACCCAGTCAATCCACACTAAAATCAGCTTTACAAGCGGCACAATATGATCCTAGCAGTGATCATGCACTTAATGGAGGCTTCGGTTTAAACATGTGGGCTACCGTTGTCGATAGAGACGGGATTGTATGTGCAGTAGCGTTTACAGGTGCTGATCGCGGAGCACAGTGGCCAGGCAGTCGCGTTATCTCTGCACAAAAAGCTAATACCGCTAATGCCTTCAGTTTAGACGGATTAGCCCTGTCCACAGCCAATCTTTACTCCGCTGTTCAACCCGGTGGCTCCCTGTTTGGGCTGCAAGAAAGCAACCCGGTTGATACTGCTGCGGCTTACAAAGGGCCATCAAAAAATTATGGCCTAGCCAATGATCCTTTAGTAGGAAATAAAATAGGTGGTGTTAACGTTTTTGGCGGTGGTTTAGCGCTTTATGATGGAAATAGAAAAGTAATTGGCGCTATTGGTGTCAGTGGAGACTCATCTTGTGCCGATCATAATATTGCTTGGCGTACACGAAATACTCTTCTCTTAGACCATGTTCCCTCTGCCGTTTCTGTTAGTGGCGATGCTACCCGTCCAGACAATATTGTTTATCCAGTAGGCGGTTGGGGACACCCTGCTTGTAATGCTAGTGTTGCGGCAATCGCAGCAGCATTGCCAGTAACTCGATAGAAACAGTTGAATGAATCAAGCCGCTGATTTAACTCAGCGGCTTTTTTTTGTCCAACGAGTAACACATCAAATCTAATAAAGAAAAATCGTGAAACTTATAATTCAAATCGCCTTTGGTGTATTTCTTGGCACATTATCATCGCAGTTTGTCTTCGATAGCTGGCACACTTATAAAGAAAACATAGTCAAAGAAGTGGCCGAGAAACTTCTTGCCAAACAGGAAAAAGTTCGCCTAGAACAAAATGAGCGTATTCGTAGCCTGTTTTTACAAGGCCGACAAGGAAATGCGCCGCCGGCCGGTTTTGTGCCCGATGACGCACAAGTACAGAAAATCAAATAACAAGTCGGATTTAGAAGGCACTTGCGGTTCGCCTTCCAAACCGGTGAAAACGGGTTATTAATCTTTTACCGGCGCAGGCGCTAGCACGACTCTTGAACCATTGGTTTCCGGAGGACTGACAACCCCAGCTGCTTCCATATCTTCAATCATGGATGCAGCACGGTTATAGCCGACTTTAAAGCGCCTTTGCACGCTGGATATTGAAGCTTTTCGGGTTTCCGTGACAAATTGCACTGCTTCGTCATACAGGGCATCCGTTTCGGAATCGCCATTACCACCACTGCCGCCCATGCTGTAACCGTCACTGAAATCAGACGATTCACGGGTAATGTCTTCCAGATAATTAGGGGGCGCGGTTTGTTTTAAAAATTCTACGACACGATGCACTTCATGGTCGTCGACAAAAGCGCCATGGGCGCGAATGGGAATGCTGGTGCCGGAAGGTAAAAATAGCATATCGCCGTTACCCAACAAAGTTTCTGCGCCGCCTTGATCAAGAATGGTTCGGGAATCGATGCGCGAGGATACCTGAAAAGAAATTCGGGTTGGCACGTTGGCTTTGATCAGACCGGTCAACACGTCAACCGAAGGCCGCTGTGTCGCCAGAATTAAATGGATGCCGGCCGCCCGGGCTTTTTGTGCCAGTCGTGCAATCAACTCTTCCACTTTCTTACCGACAATCATCATCATGTCGGCTAATTCGTCGATGACG
>CAIKYI010000257.1 GCA_903831545.1 uncultured Methylobacter sp.
ACCGACGGTACTTTTTACGTATTCCCCAACGTAGAAAAACTGATTGCCAGACTGGATAACATCAATGACGATCTTGATTTTTCCGAATATCTGATCGAGAAAGCCGGTGTTGCCTTAGTGCCGGGTTCTGCGTTTGGCACGCCTGGACATATCAGAATCTCTATTGCCACCAGCATGGCCAATTTAGAGAATGCTTTAGAGCGGATTAAGAAGGCGATTTAAGTATCCAATTGGCTTGGATGGCAACGGCTGCAAGGATGCAGCTGATAGCGAAACGCATGGAGCAGTTGCAAAGAGGTAATAGTCAAAGCCCATTATTGCCCAGGCCTTTATGCCTCGAACTTTATTTTGCCATTAGCATATTGATGGATCAGGGAACTGATAAGTGTTTGATAAGAGGTAGCCATTGACTAAGCGACTTAGCTTTGATTCGCTCAATATCGTCTTCTAACAAGCGAATGCTAATGGCTTTTTTTTGCTAATTTGAGCGCATGCAATTTGTCTGTAACGTTTTTTTTCATTTTCTACGTTATCAATACTTGCTGCGCGATTACTTTCAACGTATTTAACGATAGCTTTTTCTTCGATGGAAAGTTTAGTTGTCATGCCGATTCTCTTTTAGGTATTTCTTTTGATATTTTCGACTGGCAATAATGTTTTTTAGAAGCATTATTTCCCCCTCTTCTACAAGCGGTAACTAATAAACATAGTCTCGTATTTGCACGATAAAAAGCTTTTGCTTGGGATATTTAACCGGATTATGGTGCGGCAAAATATAGAGCAGCCTTTCTTCACTAATCGCAATAAATACATCCTCAAAACAAACTGTTCGTTTAGTTTTAAGTCCTGTGTTTTTGTGTTCGTCCCACTCAAAATGCATTTTTAGCTCTTTAATTTGTATATGCAGAGTATATCACTCAGAGTGTCTTGTATGGAGATAAAGAAAAGGTGTGAATAAGATAGACATCTCCAATTTAAAAGTTGCTTTAGCGAAAATAGTTTTAATCAAAATTACTTTTTGTAAAAAATTTATGTGATAACTGTCACAGTTTCTTAATCAATTTGTCATATTCCTTCGGTATAAAGTACTTGGCTTTAAATAATTGCAGGGCAATCAAAATAACTTTATTCACCAGGAAATGATCATGTTTAAACTAAAAAAATCTGTTGCCGCTGTTGCTGCAATATTGGCCGGCATGCCTATGTTGGCTTCTGCTATAACTTCAACTGGCCCTAGCACTACTACAGCGCCATATCTTGTTCCTGCAGCCGGATGGAGCGTGACTTCATTGCTGACTGCCGGCAATTCTGTTGGCGGTTACACAATGGGCGGCTTGCCTGACGGTCTGGGTGCTTTCGACAACGGCGATAACACTTTCACTGTTTTGATGAACCACGAGTGGGCGAGTAATGCTACCGGTACTGTGGGAGTTGGAGCTGCTGCACCAACTAACCCTCAGGCAGCGCATACGCAAAACCCTGGCGCGACTGTTGGCGGCTCATATGTTTCCCAATGGGTTGTCGACAAATCTACGCTGCAAGTCATAAGCGGCAAGGATTTGATCACTCAAACTTATGCTTGGGATAAAGCTCTGCAACAATCTAGCTCAATTGCTAATCTGACCACCACATTCAGCCGTTTCTGCTCTGCCGATCTGCCTATGGCTTCGGCACTGTTCAACTCAGCAACTGGCTTGGGTAGCACGGCAAAAATCTTCATGAACGGCGAAGAAGGCAGCGCTACCGGTTGGGTACAAGCAACCGTCGTTGACGGCGCATCTGCGGGTAGCAGCTACACGCTGGGTAAATTCAATCTGGCGACTAATTCTGCCACCAGTACCTCTACAGCTGTCGGCGGCTGGGAAAACATTTTGTTGAACCCTTTTGCACAGGATAAAACCGTTGCAATCGGCACCAATGATGGCGGCACCGGCATTATGAACAATTCGCTCTCGGTCTATGTTGGCACCAAAACCAATACAGGTTCAGAAGTGGATAAAGCCGGCTTGACTAACGGCACTATGAAGTTCATCAATGTTGCCGGTTTTGCTGATGCACTAGGTACGACAACTGAAGAAATAGCTAACACCACTACACGCACCACTGGCATCTTGGATGGCACGGCGTTTACGCTGAGCGACACCTCAGCAACCACTTTCTCCCGTCCTGAAGATGGCGCCTGGAGTGCGGACGGCAGCAAGTTCTGGTTTGTGACTACTGATCAGCTGGACAGAACCGAAATCACTGGCCAAGCCCAAATAGGTGGTTCACGTTTGTGGGAATTGACTTTCAGCAATGTTGCTGATCCGGAACTGGGCGGCACCATTAGAAAGCTGCTGGATGGCACCGAAGGTCAAAACATGCTGGACAACATGACGGTTTCGGCTGACGGCACGACTCTAATTTTGCAGGAAGATACCGGCGGCGCTCCGCACAATGCCAGCGTCTGGTCTTATGATTTGGCTGGTGATTCATTAACCAAAATTTTTACCCATGATGCTGCGTTGTTCGGTACTGTGTCAGCTGGTGCAGTAGTTGTTGGAAGTGTAACTAACGACGAAGAATCATCAGGCGTGATCGACATGTCGGCTATCCTCGGTTACGACTCTTACCTGATGGTTACGCAAAATCATGCCAAGAATGTTAATCCGCTTGTTGTTGAAGGCGGTCAGCTTCAGTTAGCTACAGCCCCCGTTCCAGTTCCAGGTGCAGTCTGGTTGTTTGGTTCTGCAATCATGGGCTTTTTAGGTTTTACTCGTCGTAACAAAAAAGCCTAATATTTTAGGATTTTAACAGCCCAGCAATTGGGCGACTTTTTAAAAGCGGCGGCAAGGCAATCTTGTCGCCGCTTTTTTATTTTTAGCGTACCCGCATTTGCTGCTCCAATGCGTCGGGTTACGCTAACCCGACTTACAGACTGATGCCATAGACTTTGGAGATACCCAATGACCACCCTCAAGCTACAAGGCATGCAGCCTTTATTTTATTCACCGCTGACGGTTTTCGAACTGGAAGACGCGGCAGACCTTAATAAACTGTTATTGAAGGAAATCGAAACTCTCAAAGCGCAGTCTCCGGGCATGGAACGCAGCAACTGGCGCGGCTGGCACTCGGAGGACGATTTTTTTATGCGCACAGAGCCAGGTTTTCAGGCTTTGCGCAACCATATCGTAGAAGCCACGCAACTGTGCACCCGTAATATTTCGCCCAATTTTGATTTTCCGCTCTATAGCATTCAGGCTGAAGGTTGGGTCAATGTGTTAGCTAACGGCGGACTGAACACCCCGCATGACCATCCAAACTGGACCTGGTCCGGTTGTTATTACGTCAGCGTCCCTGAAAGCGACAAGGAGCTAAGCGGCAGCATCGAATTTTTTGATACCCGCACCAATGTTCGCACCTTAACAGTTGATGGTGCGGCCTGCTTCGCCAGCAAGTTCGTGATGAAGCCGAAAGCGGGGATGCTGTTAATGTTTCCCTCTTATTTGCGGCACTGGGTTTATCCGAATGAGAGTGAAGAAGAGCGGGTAACGATTGCATTTAATGCCAGGTTTGCAAAAAACGTTCGCACTTGATGTGGTTATATTTTGTGGAAGCAGCGTAGGCATGGTCACCACAGTCCGAGCAATAAATCCCCATGAGTTTCATAGAAAGCAACGGTTCCGCAGGAGCTATCGCTAAACTTTGTGTTGAAATCCGATGAAATCTAAACCGAAGCGCTGATAAAAACCATTTGTTCATCATGTTTTGGACAGATGATAAGAACAGCTGCCTCTATCTTAATGATTTTATAAGCGTGAAGCGAAGGGGTGACATCAGGCGGTTTGGCGTGCGTTTGAGTTGGGTGAAAGCGAATGCTGGTGCCGCAGGCATTGATAAGCAAATCCTTGCAGATTACGAGGACAATCTTTATGCGCTATGGAATCGATTATTCTCAGGAAATTATTTTACGCCATCTGTTAAAACGGCAGCCATACTAAAGAAAACAGGTTTTCTATTAAGTAAGCGTGTTGCATTATTAAATTTTGAGCCTATGTTTTAGCTCATTATCTTTACCGCATTTCTAAGACTACTTGCCCAAATTATTTCATGTTCTCCTAAACAATCAAAACTGCTTTACTGCTTGAATATGGAAGCGTTTAGAGAATTGTGCCAAAAAGTTAAAAGGCTAAACACTTCATTAATAAAATACCAAAGCAAATAAAACTGTCGATTAATATCCCAATGGCATTAGTGCGGTTGAAAAGACCGATTGTGATTTATCCTGAATTGTTCCCCGGGTGGTTCCAATAGCGCTGCGCTGACTGAAACCTTTGGTGTTGGGGTAGTTGTAACAGTTCATTGAGTTGCATCCCTGACTAATACTCGATATTTTAGCGGGTTCGGCTTCTGAGATTGGGGCAGGGTTACCCGGAAATTGTTGAAGGCATTGATTAATTACAGTGCTTGAGCCGTTAATACATTCATAAAATCTTGGCGTTAAATCAAGTTCCACAACGGTTTCAAAAGTATCATCACCCGCATAAAGATCGCTGCCAATAGCTGAGGTTCTTTTTACCCTTGCGCCGCGTAAATAAGCGTTAAGAAAAACCTGATAACTATCATGGGTGACTTCCATATTTTCGACAGAGGTTTGGCCGCGTAACTGAATGCCATTAAGCTGTTCGGCCAGACTTCTATAAGCATCCATTTTAGAAGCTCTCATAGCCATTAATTTGATTTGTGAGCGGGAATACTTGTCACTTTTTTCGACTGTTCCGTAGCCAATAGCATTAAGGGTTTTGATTGGTTGAGATGCTACCGGTGGCGCCTTTGCTGTAGTGCATGAGCATACCAATAAGCAGAGAAACGAACCTGCGAGTTTAAAATTTTTTATGTTCATGGCGCTAACTCCTATTTGATCTTGCCAGTTTAGCGGCTGATTAGTTCATTTCTTAAATTTTTTAAAAGTTAAGGCTCTTTGACTTATGGCAATACATATAAATATGCATGCATACCATAACTCAAGAAGTTTTTACCTTGCTAGTTGCATTGCATCAGAAGCCTGTTCTCTGTATCCTGCACCGCATGCAAATTAATTTGATTTCAGTGGGGAACCGTATGCCAGGCTGGGTGCAGCAGGGCTATGACGAATACGCCAGGCGCTTGCCCCGTGAATGCGAGCTGGTGTTAAAGGAAATTGCCCCAGGTAAGCGTACCAAAAACAGCGATGTTGCCAGGATTGTTAAAGAAGAAGGCGAGCGTATGATCGCGGCAATTCCTCAAGGTACTCATATTGTTACTTTAGATATCCCCGGAAAATCCTGGACAACTCCCGAGTTGGCAGAAGCGATGCAGCGCTGGCTTGAAAGCGGACAACACGTTTCCTTGTTGATTGGAGGCCCGGAAGGTTTGGCGGATTCAGTAAAACAGCAGGCCCGGGAATCCTGGAGCTTGTCAAAGTTGACGTTCCCCCATCCTTTGGTGCGTATTGTTGTTGCCGAACAGCTTTATCGTGCCTGGAGCATCCTGCACAATCATCCCTATCATCGCTAATGACAGCACAGATTATACTTGCCTCCGCATCGCCGCGACGGATGGAACTGTTGGATCAGATTAAGGTAACTTACCGTGTTAATCCGGTAGATATTGATGAAACACCCTTGCCCAAGGAAGCGCCGCTGGCCTATGTACAACGTATGGCTGCTGAAAAATCTGCGGCATATATTGCGCAATTTGGTGATGGCTTACCGGTTTTAGCCGCAGACACGGCTGTGGTACTGGGTGATTTGATTATGGGCAAACCTAAAGATCATAATGATGCGTTCGCCATGTTAAGTCAGTTGTCCGGCAAGATGCATAAAGTTTATAGTGCGGTTTCGCTAAGAGGGCGGGAGCACGGTCAGGCGGTAAGTATTACCGAGGTGACTTTCAGAGCGCTGACAGAGCAGGAAATAGTCGCCTATTTACAAAGCGGCGAACCTGCAGATAAAGCCGGTAGTTATGCCATTCAAGGCCTGGGTGGTGTATTTGTGGCATCGATAAACGGCAGTTTTTCCGGCGTGGTCGGTTTGCCGCTGTTTGAGACAGCAGAACTTTTATCCAGGCAGGGCATAGGGATAGTCAAATGAGCGAAGAAATTTTAATCAATGTTACGCCACCTGAGACACGAGTTGCGGTTATTGAAAATGGTGTCCTTCAGGAATTGATCATAGAAAGAACCCGGCAGCGAGGCTTGGTGGGTAATATTTATAAAGGCGAAGTTTGCCGGGTTCTACCAGGCATGCAGGCTGCTTTTGTTGATATTGGTTTGCCCAGAGCGGCATTTTTACATCTCTCCGATTTGTGTGCGAAGGATCTGGAAAAAAAAGCCTCGGAAAACATTGAGCATTATCTGCATGAAGGCCAGCATATTATCGTACAGGTGGTAAAAGATCCCTTAGGTAGCAAAGGCGCAAGATTAACGACTGAAATATCCATTCCGTCGCGGTTTCAGGTTTATATGCCTTACGCACATAATTCAGGTGTATCCCAGCGTATCGAGTGCGATGCGGAACGGGTACGCTTGAGAAAATGTCTTGAAGGTTTCAGGCAGGAATTCCAGTGCGGTGGATTTATTGCAAGAACGGCGGCAGAATGCGTCGATGAGACCATCTTGATTGCCGACATGACCTTTTTACTGAAGCTTTGGGAGTCAATAGCCGCAAAAATTGCTGATGCCAAGCCCAAACAGTTTATTCATAAGGATTTGCCACTTAGCATAAGAACTTTACGGGATTTGTATCGGGAAGGTATTGAAAGAGTTCGTGTGGATTCAAGAGAGACCTATAACCGTTTAGTTGAGTTTGCCGAGATATTTGTGCCGGAAATTGTGCCTGTTATAGAGCATTACACCGGTGAATGTCCTGTTTTTGATATTTACAGTGTCGAGGATGAAATTCAAAAAGCGCTGGAACGCAAAGTTAACTTAAAGTCGGGTGGCCATTTGGTGTTTGACCAAACCGAATCAATGACCACTGTTGATGTTAATACCGGCGGCTATGTGGGCGGTCGCAATTTGGAAGAGACGATTTTTAAAACCAATCTTGAGGCGGCACAGACCATTTCAAGGCAGCTTAGACTTAGAAATCTCGGTGGTATTATTATTATCGATTTTATCGACATGCAAAGCGCAGAGCATAAAAAACAGGTATTGCAGGCGCTTGAACGGCATTTGCAAAAAGATCATGCCAAAACCAATATTACCGAGGTATCGGTTTTGGGCTTGGTAGAAATGACCCGTAAAAGAACCCGGGAAAGTTTGGAGCATATACTCTGTGAGCCATGCAGCGCCTGCGGTGGTCGGGGAGTTCTTAAAACTGCAGAGTCAATGTGCCTGGAGATTTTTCGGGAGATCATTCGCGAAGTCCGGCAGTATAAGGTTCAGAAAATATTGGTTTTAGCCTCCAATGAGGTAGTTGAAATGCTACTTGATGAAGAAGCGGATATGCTGGCTGAGTTGGAAGTGTTTTTAAGTGTGCGCATCAAATTCAGGGCTGAGGCCGAATATAACCAGGAGCAATATGATGTGGTTTTGCTTTAATTCATCTGTGGGAGCGACGCCATCGTCGCGACTAACGCGTCTTTTTTCGTTTTGAACCTCTAGACATCAATCAGATCCAGTGATCCATCACATTAAGCGAGCCACCCGGCATCTTATTTTCTGGTCTTTGATCTCGGCAGCTGTCGGTTTGTCGGGCGTTCGATTGTTATTGTGGGAAATTGAGCATTACAAAGCCGAATTGGCTACCCGGATTAGTGAACTTGTCGGTACGCCGGTAACAATAGGTCATCTGGGTGCAAAAATGCGTGGATTTAAACCCCAGCTGGTATTAAAAGACATCCTTGTTGATCCAGAGCTAAAACCAGGCAAGCTGAAGCCTGCTATCGAGGTTGCTGAAATACGACTGGGCATTAATTTACTGGATCTTATTGGTAAGCAGGATTTGTTGTCTTCATCTTGGGTTGCTCTGATAGGGGCCAAGCTCACCGTTAAGCGCAAACCCGATGGCGGGATTGTTATTGTGGGCTTAAAAGCCGGCGAAGGGCAGCCGCAATGGATATTACAGGGCGCAAAACTCCAGGTTTTGAATAGCGAAATTACCTGGCAGGACGAAAAAGGCTCTAATCGCCCATTGCTGTTCAGCGGGGTAGATCTGGCGCTCACTAATCTGGGGGAGCGGCACCAATTTAATATGTTGATCAAATTGCCCAAAAATATCGGTCATAGCTTTAGGGTATCGATGGCTTTTAACGGCAATATTTTTGAGCCTTCGACTATTCATGGTCGTTTTTATATGGAGGGCAATACGGTTAATTTATCCGAGCTTGCAGCAGGGGTCGATGCTGTTCAGACCGCGATGATGCAGGCCCAGCCATTGATTACCCCTCCTGCGACTACCCAGGCAGGTAGGTGGATGGGTGGTGCCGAAGCCAGGGATAAAATTACTATTAATAGCGGTAGCGGCGATTTTAAAATCTGGGCCGATTTGCAGCAAGCTCAACCGGTCTCAATGGATCTGGAAGCAGGCATTCAAAAGTTGGACCTTGTTCGTCAGGATAAGCAGTCTTTTTTCATTGAAAAACTAACAACCCGTGTTCATTTGGGAGTCACTGACTTAAAGAATGAGGGGAGCAAACGTTGGCAGCTTGATGTGAACGACTTTTTACTGAAAACCCGGAATGGTCAAAACGGTGATATTAAAAAATGGCCGGGAGTCGTGTTTAGCGCTTCAGTTCAATCCAACGACGCTAATGAGTTACCCAAAATAGGTCTATTTGTTGAGCAGCTTGATTTGCAGGAAGTGTCTGAATTGGCTTTGTTTTTCGGTCGTTTGCCAGATGGTTTCGCTAACACTTTGCTAAATGCGCAGTTAAAAGGCTCATTAGAAAAGTTTACGCTGTTCGCCGATCCAAATGAAAAATCCATTGCCGTAAATGGCAAATTTTCCGGATTAGGTATTAAGTCGTTTAATCAAATACCTGGAATAAACAGCCTGACCGGCCAAATAAAAGGTAATCAACAAACCGGGATTTTGCGTTTGGCGACTGACGATCTGTTAATCGACGCACCGAATTTGTTCCGGGAAGATCTGGTCATAAAAAGACTTAAAGGCAAGTTAGACTGGCGCCAAACCGACGCTGACTGGACGGTTTCCAGCTCGGAGCTTCAGGTGGATCTTAATGGCTTACGAAGCATAAACCGTCTGAGTTTTATGTTGCCAAAAACCAATGAACAACCTTTTCTGGATTTGCAAACATCATTTGTCAGTGACGACATCAGTCAGGCAAAGCATTATTTTCCGACCAAGGTCATGAAACCGGAGGATGTCGTCTGGTTTGATGCTGCTTTTCTCGGTGGTCGCGTAACCAAAGGCAGTTTGTTATATGTCGCAAAATTGGGCGTATTTCCCTCTAAACCGCAAGATGGTGTTTTTGAAGCGTTATTGGATATCGATCAGCTGAATCTGTCGTATGTGCCTGACTGGCCTCAGTTAAGCAATGTCGTTGGCGAGGTTTCTATTATACAAAAACGCATGACCTGTGAGATAAAGCAGGGGCAGAGTAATAATCTTAATATTACCCAGGCTACGGTTATCAATCCGGTTTTAGGATCAAGCAAAATAGTTACGGTTAAGGGTGATTTGGAAGGCGAAATTAGCGATGTCTTTAAGTTTTTACAGCAGACGCCGCTGGTTTCAGAGGTAGGTTTTTTGGTTGATGCAATTGTTCCTCAGGGCAGCACTAAGGTAACGCTTGATCTTACCCTGCCTTTGGCGCCAAACCTGATGCCCAAAGTGTACGGAATGGCACTGTTTAATCAGGCCAGTTTAAATGTTTCTGCGCTTGATCTGCCGATAAGTAAAATTGATGGAAAATTAAAGTTTACCGAGTTGGGTGTTTATAGCGATACCATTCGGGCTGTCGCTTTAGGGCACCCCATCAAGGTTAATATTAACAAAGCCGATCATCAGCAGACGTTTCTCGATATTACCGGTACTGCCGGGATTGATGATCTACAGCAACAATTCAAAATGTCGGGCTTGGACATGGCCAAAGGTGCTATGGCTTATCAATTAAAATTGGGTCTTCCTTATCCGGGTCGACCAACTGAACTGCTTGTTGAGTCTGATCTTGAAGGTGTAGCGCTTAAGTTGCCGGATTTTTTGGCCAAAACAAAAAACCAGAAAAAACCGTTGTCGCTGGCTTTTGGCTTGGGTGGTGAGGCCATGTTACCGATAAAGATTGATTATAATAACCAGTTAAAAGCAGCCATTAAATTAAATCTTGCCCAGCAGAGTCTGCATTCAGGTCATATTTTGTTCGGTACTGGCGAAGTCGGGCAGACTTCAGAAACTGGTTTGCTGATAGAGGTCAGTCAGGATCCTTTAAATCTCCAGGACTGGATGGGCTTATCGGCTTTTCAAAATAATAAATCCAATAACAATAGCGCCGCTGGAAACAACATAAGCCAGATAAAAGTTCATACTCAAAATGCGCAATGGAAAAACACGCCTCTTGGCGCTTTGGATCTGTCACTAAAGCCAGAGGGCAAATATTGGCAAGGCGCCATAGTCAGCGAATTTGCTACAGGAAAAATCCGTATACCCGTTGCATTTAACGGCGCGGAAAAGATTATTCTGGATATGAACTCATTAAATATGTCGGCGTTTAAAGAGTCAAAAGCTGAAAATGAAGTTGTGGTAATTGACCCTGCAGTCGAACCGGAATCTGGTTTAGATCCTGCTACGCTGCCGTTGCTTTCTCTTAACGCGGATAAAATTTTTTGGCGATCGGTCGATCTGGGGCGATTGTCCCTGGAAACAGAGCGTATAACTGGTGGTTTGGGCTTTAAAAGTCTGGCGCTGACCGGAACTGATTTAAAAATTACTTTGTCACGAGGTGACTGGCTTAGCCAGTCAGGAGCGTCAGCAAATGGTAAGCATTCGAAAACCCATATTGAAGGCCGTATGGAAGTGGCTCAAACCGGCGAGCTGCTAGAGAAGTTAGGCATAACAAAAGATTTGACCGAAACCAGTGCGGTAATTGATTATGCGGTTAATTGGGATGCAGCACCGTATCAGTTTTCATTGGCCGGATTAAAGGGTCGTATGGATTTTGATTTTAACAATGGTCGTATTTTAAGTATCGAGCCTGGACTTGGCCGGATACTGGGGATACTTGCAATGGCTCAGTGGATAAAACGGGCGCAGCTTGATTTTGGTGATGTGTACAAGGAAGGCTTGACGTTTAACAGCATCAAAGGGCATTTCGATTTATTAAATGGCATTGCCTCAACTCATGATTTGGTTATTGACGCGATTCCCGCAAAAATCACCATTAGCGGTGATAACGATCTTGTACGGGAAACAGTTGATGACATTATTAATGTTACGCCTAAAAGTGCCGATGCCGTGCCTATTGCTGGTACAATTATGGGCAAAGTAGCGGCGTTGGTTGGACGGTCTTTGACTGGTAAAGATCAGGAAGGCTTCTTTTTCGGTTCCCAGTATCTGGTAAAAGGAGACTGGAAAAGCGCTGAAATTATTCCGATGCATAAAAACGGTGGTTTACTACAGAAAACCTGGAACGGTATTACAGACTTTCCATGGCTGCGGCAAGAAGACCAAAAATAATGAAACGATTCAACAGCTAGAAATACCGAACCTGGATATGTCATCCGTATTCGGTTAAAAGCTTCGCATCAGCGGTGAGTCATCGTAAATAAAGGGAAATTAATATGAATAGATGTGCGGCTATACAAATGGCCTCAAGCCCCAATATCAGTGCTAATTTGCTGGAAGCAGGCAAGTTAATAGCTGAAGCAGTCAATGCTGGCGCCAAGTTGGTGGCTTTGCCCGAAAATTTTGCGTTGATGGGTGATCATGAACTGGACAAAATTAAAGCAAAGGAAGTTGATGGGTCAGGGCCTATCCAGAGTTTTTTGGCGTCGGTTGCCAAAAAACATAAAGTTTGGGTGGTTGGCGGCACGATTCCGATAGAGGGTAATGACAGCAATAAGGTTCGAGCGGCGTGCCTGATTTATAACGATCAGGGCGAGAGGGTTGCACGCTACGATAAAGTGCATTTGTTTGATGTCAGTGTTCCGGGCAGCAATGATGTTTACCGTGAATCGGATTCGATTGAACCGGGTTCCGAGCCACTGGTAATCGATACGCCTTTTGGCCGACTGGGTGTCGCAGTTTGTTATGATCTGCGATTTCCGGAGTTTTTTCGCAAAATGGGCATGGAGATATTGGTTATTCCGTCTGCCTTTACCGCAGAAACCGGCGCGGCGCATTGGGAGTTACTGTTGCGTGCACGTGCCGTGGAAAATCTGTGTTACGTAATTGCGCCAAACCAGGGTGGTTTTCATCTTAATGGGCGCAAAACCTTTGGACATAGTATGATTATTGATCCGTGGGGTGTGGTGCTGGATTGCTACAAAACCGGTGGCGGTTTTGTCTCTGCTGAAATTGACCTGGAGCGCCTGGAAAAAGTGCGTGGCGCT
>CAIKYI010000258.1 GCA_903831545.1 uncultured Methylobacter sp.
AAAAAGGCGTTTATTTTTGTTCCTGCTTTACTCGTTGCCACGTTAAGTGGCTGCACCTCAAGCCCATATTATGAAACCAAGGATATCGACCTGGTTGAAGCGAGTTATGAAGCGGCTGATACACTTCAGCATAATCTTAAAAGAACCATACCCGAAAACTCGCTTATTATTGTCAGTACGCTGCTCAATGTAGATGACTTGAAAAAGACTTCGTCGTTTGGTCGTATCATTTCAGATCAACTGGCCTCCGCTTATCACAACTCAGGTTATAGGGTTATCGGAATGGAGCTTCCAATTGATCTGTTTGTTATGCAAGAAGGCGGTACCTTACATCTTTCCGATGAAACCAAAAAAATCCTCAAGAACTACGGCGCAGCAGCAATAGTTGGCGGTGTTTATGCGCCAGGAAAAAAAGCTACCTACATTTCTCTGAGAATGATCGATACGGTTAGCAAAAACATTATCTCCTCAACCGATCTCTCTGTTCCCATGGGACCAGACGTCAAAGCCTTATTGGAATCAAAGGACGTAGGTTCGGCGGGATCACGCTCGGAAACAGAAGCGCCTGTTGCTGCAGAGCCGCCAAAAAGCGAAACACCAGAATTGAAAGACCAAAAAATGTAAGTCAGTCATTGGATAGGGGCTGATATAAATCAACTCCTATCCAGACAATAAAGATTGGTTTCGACTCGACAGTTAGTTAAGGTAACTCGCAAAAAATAACCCACATTAAATTCACAAAAAATAGAACACGGATGATTAAAAAGCCAGTCTGTCTTACGCTTTTAATCTGTTATTATCTGCCCAACCCGTATCATCGGTGTTCCATTATGGTTATCTAATTAAGCTTTTTGCTAATTGTGCAGGAATCATTGCGAGTTACCCTACACTTTTAGCTATTGTTGCTTATATAGCCCTCTACGACTTGCATCGTATCAGCAAAAACAATTTTCCATTGATCCAGGGTTTCCTGTTTAAAACTGTCTGTTTTAAGTTGACTATCCAGTTCTTCCGATATTGTATAAAGCGTTTCTGCGCCAATGTTTCCGGCAACACCTTTTAACTGGTGCAATAGCCGTTCCGCTTCATAAAATTCGTTGTTATTCAGTTTTAAAATTATTTTGTCGAAAACGGGCACAAAATCTTCTTTAAACATACAAAAAATCTGAACCAATTGTGAATAATCGTTGCCTAACATGGAAATAATGTCGCGCAAGTTAAAGCCTGGCAACTCGACCTTATCCGGGGTGATTTTTATGATTGGCATGATATCTTAATATAAGCTGGTATTTTCAGGTTTAATCCAGTGCAACAAGGTGTCGATTAATTGCCTGGAACTAACGGGTTTAGCCAGATGATCGTTCATTCCGGCTTTAAGACAGGCATCGCGATCATGATGCATCGCAGCAGCAGTCATGGCTATTATAGGCACATCTTTACCTTCAGGTAATAAACGTATTTGGCGGGTGGCTTCAAAGCCATCCATGACAGGCATTTGCAGATCCATCAGAATTACATCAAAGTGCGTTTTTTTCATCCATTCCACGGCTTTGCCGCCATGCTCGGCAATGACTACTTGCAAACCGGCTTTCTGTAAAAACGCCTTGGTTATCAGTTGATTAATTTCAACATCTTCAACTACTAACACCTTTCGACCTGTAATTGGTGCGGCTAAAGAAGGCGCAGTCTGTTTTTGGTCCAGGGGATAACTTTCTTGATTTAACTTCTCCTGAGAAACGATTCTGATAGCGTTGATCAACTGAGAGCGCATTACAGGTTTATATAAAATTGCCTTGGGCATGAGGCTTGAATTCAGCTGTTGTTGCCGGGATGCATGATAATGACTGTCAATAAGCAGAATAATTCCGGGTAACTCATTGGCTAGCAGTTGAACCATCTTCGAGTCCTCTGTTTGCAACACCCCCCATTCCAGTATGAGCAAAGCGTAAGGTCTAAGGTCTTGCCTGGCCTGTTCTATCTTGCTTATTGCTTGTGTAATGGATTTTACGGAATCAACCTGACATTTCCATTCTTGCAAGTGGTTATGCAAGATCGTGCAAGAACTCTGATTATCATCAATTATCAATATTCGCTGTTCGGGTTGAAGCACTCCTACCCCAGTGTCTCTGAAGTTATTGCTGCTTTTCAGCTTTATTGTGAACTCAAACTCAGAGCCTTTACCCAGGCGGCTGTTGACGTTAAATTGTCCTCCCATCAGGCCAACCAATTGCTGACAGATGGCTAAGCCCAAACCAGTCCCACCAAATTTTCGTGCTATTGAAACATCAGCTTGGGTAAAAGCCTGAAACAAGCGCTCAACAGCTTCGCTGGAAATGCCAATGCCGGTATCTCGCACTGAAAAGCGGATGGAATAATATGTCTGGTGATGCTCTGTTATATCTATTTTGAGATAAATTTCGCCTTGCTCGGTAAATTTTAAGGCATTGCCCAGCAGATTGATCAAAACTTGACGAATACGTTGCACATCGCCCCAAACAACAGAGGGGACCGCCCGATCAAGCTCAACAAACAATTCCAGATGTTTGTTTTCAATCGAGTGAATAAAAAGATCAATTACGCTTTGTAACATGTCTTCCATGACAAATTCGTTTTCATCAAGTTCCACTTTGCCGGCTTCAATTTTTGAAAAATCAAGAATGTCATTAACGATAGTCAACAAAGAGTCTGAAGCTTGTCGAATTTGAGTCAGATAATATTTCTGTTGGTCATTAATATTGCCGTCTTGAGCCAATTCAGACAGTCCGCTGATAGCGTTGAGCGGCGTACGTATCTCATGACTCATATTAGCCAAAAAAGCCCCTTTGAAATAATTGGCCTGTTCAGCCAGTTCTTTGGCTCCAATTAACTGCTGCTCGGTGTTTTGTAGTTTTTTTGCAGTCAACAGCATTTGCTCAACTGTCGTTTGCAACTCTTTGACGTCATAGCGGGTAGTTTCCGGCATAAAGTTGCCATCCCCAATCTGAATAGCCATAGCCTGTATACCGCGTAACGGTGCAGAAATTTCCCCGCTCAGCCATTTGGCGCGCTGAAATAAAAAACTAAAAAACAGCACGTAGAAAACAGCCAGCCCAGCAATCAGGTACCAACCCATTGTTGTTAAGCGTGCTGCCAAGGATGTGACCGGTTTGTAAATTTCATCTTCGGGAGCAAATATTACCAAACGCCATCCGGTACTGGACAGCGTTTTACTACTGACCAGGTAAGGTTCTTTAAAATCAAGGTGTGCGTCAACTTGAGTGCCATTCGTCAGAATTTGACTTAATTGCTTCATGTCGGGACGATGATGAATATTAAAGTCATCCGGTTTAAAGGTTTGCTGACGGATAGCCTGGTCGTAATGGTGTGTGGTTAGTTCATGCAAACCGAACAGTTTTTCAGCCTGTTCAGGAACAGCCAATAACATGCCGTCCTTGTTAATCAAAACCGCAAAGCCTTGCCAGGGAATTGGCAAAGTCAGAATTTGTTTGATAATGACGTCAAGCGTAATATCCAGGCCAACAACGCCTTCCAGAAAATCACCTTTATAAACCGGCGAAATGGAAGAAATCATCCAGCCCTGGCCGGCAGGATCCAGATAGGCATCTATCCAAAGTGTTTTTCGTTCCGGATTGTGCCTGGCATCTGCTTCGTAATAAAAGTTATAAGACGTAATATCCATCTTTGGGGGATATTGACTCATCACATCAAAATAGGGCCAAATTCGATTAAGTGAATCGTAGCTATTAAAGTAAGCCTGAACCGCCAGCGGATTGATTTCAACAATACGACGTAAAGTAGGATCAATGGCAGCTGTTTGTAATACTTTTTGTTTTTTTGCGTCATCAATTTTAACAAAACCGCTAAAAAAAACCGCAGCGCCTCCATCATTAGCGTGAGTGAAAAGCACGCCATCTTGGTTGAAGGTATAGCGAGCTGGCGACTCAAGGTTGTTAAGTGTCGGTTTTTGCAGCGCAACTTGGGTTTCTTGTCTGAGAAGTTCAGTTAATTGGGCAACGCTTTGCAATTGATGTTCAATGGCTTCAGCTTGGTTTTCCGCTAATCTTGACAGTTCCATGCTTGCCAAATTTTGGATTGTATTTATATTTTCTGTGCGTGACCAGGCGTGAGAAAACATATAGACACCCAGAAGCGCCAATTCAACAAAAAACAGCGGAATAAGTGCCGCTCTTACATAGGCAAGCCATACCCATCTATGCAGAGATACAGTTTTGGCAATCCGTTTGGAAAACATGTTAATTCTATTCATTCCATAAAAATAAGCTTGATAGAAGCAATGGGGCTTTCCCTGCTTTTAAAATTTAAATTGCCAGCCATTTTGGTATACGGGATACTCATAAAAACAGGTAATTTCTCATAAATAACGGATAAGGCAAAAACAGTTTACGTTTATTTCATTTTTACGCTACAAACATAAAGCGATGTATCCATGGCATCTTTGTAGCAAGGTGGATCTTATTTTAGCAGTTTTCATTATGGTAAAATTTGCTAAAAACCATAACAAGAATTGCAGTTATGCATTGGCAGACTTTCATTGGTTTTTAGCTTGTTGTATTATATTTCAATAAATTCAATTCTTGCTGTATTTTCATTATTATGTTTTTTGCGCCAAATTGCCGTCTAAACAAATTAATAGCCCTTTCGATTATTCTGGTTTTGCACTCGGCGACTTCCAAAGCCACTGAAGGCGGTGGCAGTAATTATCTTCCGGGATTTTATGGCGATTTTGCCATGGCGGTTTTCCCCGAGCCTGGAACTTACTTCAACAACTTTTTTGCCGCTTATCAAGATGCCAGCACCAAAACAGGTACCTTGCTGGAAATGCCTGGCGTCATTCATGTTACTGATCAAAAAGTACTGGGAGGTCAATTTATTGTCGGGCTTTACCCCGGCATGTTAGCTTCAAAAGACCACAGTGGCACTAATAGCTCTAATCGCGTCGGACTGGGCGATTTTTATTTCGTTCCTGGCGGTTTAAACTGGAAATGGCAAAATCTTACCGCCTTTCTATTTGAAGGGATTGTTGCGCCAACGGGTAGATTTGAGGCGGGTGATTTTAATACCGGTCGCAATTACTGGACCTTCGATCATAATTTACAATTAACCTGGAATTTGCCGGCGGATAACGAGTTGTCTGTCGACATTGGTTATATGAACAACCTGACAAATCCCGCCACTCGCTATAAAAGTGGCGATGAATTCCATTTTGACTACACGGTGGGGCATTATTTTGTAAGCACTGTAGGGCTAGGCGTAACCGGATCTTATTACACGCAAGTCACTAAAGACAGCAGTTCGCAATCTTTAACCATTTCTCCGGCGGCCGAAGCCTCAAGTATTGGGCCGGTTGTTATGTATACGCCCCACATCAATGGGCAAGATGTGAACATATCCTTGAAATGGCTAAGCGAATTTAATGTAACGGGGCGCGCACCACAAGAATATCTGGTTTGTCGCATATTCATGCCTTTTTAAAGGCGGCGGCGGGCCGCCTTGATTTTATTCGTTTACAGCGATTAACGGTTTTGTTCAGTTCCCCCTCAATTAAAAAAGAGCTGCACTAAATCATATATAAGTTGTCAATTTGCTTTGCTGTACTCTATTACCTCATGGTTAACTGCTTAAATTGCCAGGCTTCGTCCAATACAAAAACAACAGGTTAATCTTCGCCAATATTTTCTTGAGTCGTTTTAAGTGTGCTGGCTTGTTGATAAAGAATGGTTTCTACCGTATTAAACGGTATCGGCTTAGGTAATACCATCAAGCCATCGGGCATTACTCCCAATTTTATTATGTCTCTGGTTTCCATTCCTGTGACCACAATAATCTTGGTATTTTTCATGTCAGGCATTTTCATGATTTCACTAATCATGTGCAAGCCATCAATATGAGGCATGTTTAAATCTGTAAAAATGATATGCGGCTGATATTTTCCTACCATCATCAAGCCTTGATAGGCGTTTGTAGCCAGAAAAAGTTGATGGGGCACATTGAATTGACTGAATTGCAATTCACACAGCCTCAAGATGGCGTAATCATCTTCCACAATTAACACGCGGAGCATATTATCCGAATGACTTGCCATTATGACAGAACCTTCTTCATTACCTGACAATAAAGGTCGAACTGTAGATAAATGTTTTTTTACATCCTCTCGACTCAAGCGCCTATGACCGCCCATTGTCCGGCTAGATTTTATCTTTCCGCTATCCACCCAGTTTTGCACGGTGCGTTGACTAACACCCAGCAATACAGACGCCTCTTTTGTACTCATCCACGATTGTTCAGACATATTTATGAATCCTTAAAATAACGATTTAATATTATAATACTAAGAATACACAAAAGATAACAGCCTTAATTAAATACAAAACAATTCAACAATTTATTAATCTTTCATTATAATACTAAAAATATCGAATAAGATTGATTGGAAGGCGCCGCCTTTAATTAAATTCATATACAAAAACCCCATCTGATTTTTTCCGGCATGCCATTTATTTTTACTTGAAAATGTACAAAAAAAATGTATTTAGGTTGCTTTCAAAAATGAATATACCGATATTGCCTGACATTTCAGCTTACCTTTTAGCATCCCCTGCAACGCATCGGTTCTGTTTATCAAAGTGCTGCACAGCGGTTGACGGTGCTTTAAAATGACGGCCTTGATTGAACCTGCATTACTTTGATTGTGATATCGTAAATAACAGACTTCATTTTAATTGACCTAATTTAAAGCCAAGACCTTTCAAGCCTCTGACATGCCAAAATATTTCTTAAAAACACAAAATACCGCTTTAATACTGATTGGCTATCAAAACGACTATTTTTCAAGCGATGGCGTACTACGCTCGGTAGTAGAAGAAAATTCAAAAATCACTCATATTATCGAAAATACGATCACGCTTTTAAGCCAGCTAGCCGCGAGTAACATGCCCGTGGTTGCAATGCCTATCGTTTTTTCCGAGAACTATGATGAACTTGATTCAGAACCGGTTGGCATTTTAAAAACCATTAAAGAAATGGGGGCCTTTAGAAAAAACAGCCATGGCAGTAACACCATTGATGAGCTTAAGCAGTTTGGTGAAAGAATCCATTACTTACATGGAAAACATGGTTTGAACGCATTTATTGGTACTGACTTGCAGGCATTTTTGGTGGCCGCCAACATTAAAAATATTGTACTTGCCGGCGCCGTGACTTCGATCTGCATTGATTCAACAGCACGCTCAGCCTTTGAAAGAGGCTTTAAGGTATATATTCTCAGTGATGTCACGTCAGCTCGCAGTAATATTGAGCAGCAATTCTATTGCGAACATATTTTTCCGTTGTACACGGAAGTGCTTCCCTATCAACAATTTTTGGATAGACTGGAAATAAGCAGTGAGTAATTCATCAGACGAGCAAGAAAATACACTGCATACGCAAATCCAGTATCGTCTGGTAGAAGCCTTATCGCTATCAGAAAATCGCTACCACAACCTGCTCGATAATATTTCTGAAATTGTTTTTACACTGGACACTGAGCTTCGTTTTAGTTATCTGAATAAAGCCTGGCAAAATCATACCGGATACGCAGTTAACGACTGCCTTGGGCAACCGCTAAAAAACTTCATCATAGACAGCGAATATCAGCGCTTGACGCAAGCACTTGCTGAAGCGACTTTGCATGAACTTGAAGTGAGTCTGATTTGTAAGGATGGCTTGACCTGCTGGTTTCAAATGAACATTAACCAGGAGGTTGGCAATAAGGAGCGTTGTTTCTCCGGTACTTTGATCAATGTCCATGCCAGCAAAATGGCTTATCAAGCCTTATATTCGGAGCAGCAACGCTTTAAAAACGTAGTTGAAACCATCTCAGACATATTGTTTCAAACAGATACACATTACAACATAACTTTTATTAATCTGGCATGGACACAAATCACCGGGTATTCAGCGACTGAAACCCTCAAAAAACCTCTAATCGGCTTCATTCATCCGGAGGATCGTGATAGCGGTTTGCACTATTTAAATTCCACTACCTTAAACGGCACAACACAACGGTATCAATTTCGCTTGATGTGCTCAACGGGTACGTTTCGTTGGATATCGCTGCTGGCACAAAAAAAACAAACCATAGATGAAAACGAGGGCTGGTTTTTAACCGGAGCAATGCAGGATATTACCGAGCTAATGTCCATGGAACAGGCTTTAGACACAAGCAGGGAACGGTATTCCTTGTTAGCCTCCTCGACCAATGATGGTATCTGGGACTGGGATTTAACCACTGACAAGGTTTATCTTTCACCTCGCTGGAAATTTATGCTGGGCTATGAAGATCATGAAATCGAAAACTGTTTTACCAGTTGGCAGGAACGCGTTCATCCCGATGATATTAAGACAATCATGGCCGATATCACAGCCTGCCTCGAAGGAAAATCAGTGTTTCTGGAAAATATTCATCGCTTGCTCCATAAAGATGGAAGCTGGCGCTGGATTTTTGATCGTGGTACGGTAGTGCTAGATAATCAGGGAAAACCCTGTCGTATGCTAGGCGCACATGCCGACATTACCCAGCTTAAAAAAACAGAAGAAGAATTAAAGCGCCGGGAACAAGAACTGGAAGCCATCTTTAGCATGAGTCCAGATGGCATTGTCACGGTTACACAACAAGGTCTTATCCAATCAGTTAACCCGACTTTTCTTGTCATGACCGGTTTTAAGCTCGACAAACTGGTTGGTTTAAGCGAAGAGGCTTTTGATGGCTTTATTGATCAAATTTGCAACACGACCTCGCCTTTTTCAACCAAGCAATTTGAAAATCAAAAAACCTATGTCATCGACTCAAAAAGTGGACACGTTCCCAAAATAAAGCAAACCGATAACACTAAAGACTATTCCAGTCACACTAAAAAACTTTTGGTACTGACTCGCACGGAACGTAAGCTTGATAATGAAACTATCGCAAAAGTTATTTATTTTCGTGACGTAACAGCAGAAACAGAAATAGCGGAAATGAAAAGTTCGTTTCTAGCCACGGCGGCCCATGAATTACGCACGCCGATGGCCAGCGTTTTCGGTTTTTCTGAGCTTTTGCTATCCCGAGAATTTGATAAAGACACTACGCAAGAAATTGTATCAACCATTCATCAGCAATCAGCCAGTCTCGTTAATATACTAAATCAACTGCTGGATCTTGCCCGCATTGAATCGCGTCTGGGTATGGATTTTGTATTTACGGAACAACCGTTGTTGAATATTGTAGAGCGTGCAATCAATGAACTCATGGTTCCCGGGGATCCCCGGGTTATCAAGCGTAACAAATTAAAAGGCGATTACAAGGTTCTTGTGGATGCAGACAAGTTACGCCAGGTTATCACTAATGTTTTAAGTAATGCCTACAAGTACTCAAAAGCGGGTGACATCGAAATCAGCATCAAAAAGCGCCAGACTCTTGAACAGACTGAAGTCGGTATTGTTATTCGTGATCATGGTATAGGTATGAACAGCGAGCAGCTTAAACAAATTTTTACCCGTTTTTGGCGAGCCAAAGACATGGGCGAAATAACAGGAACCGGATTGGGTATGTCTCTTGTAAAAGAAATCATGGACATTCATGAAGGAGCGATTGATATTACCAGTAAATCCGGAGATGGCACCACTGTCACTTTGTGGTTAAAACAGGTTTGATCACATAAAAATCGAGAAATCAATATGCAAAACGAGCCACTGCCAGATAAAATAAAAATTCTTTTTGTCGACGATAACCGTATTATCAGGCACTTACTTAGGCTAACCCTGACGGACAAGCGAATTGAACTTCTTGAAGCTGATTGCGGTGAAACAGCTTTACCTATTATTACCAGTCAAAAACCGGATTATGTCATTCTTGATGTGATGATGCCCGGCGAATTAAACGGTTTTCAAATTTGCCAGATGGTTAAATCATGGGAAGATACTAAAGACTGCAAAATCATTATGTTAACAGCCAGCAGTCAACAAGAAGACTTCGAGATAGGACAACAAGTCGGCGCTGATTTTTACCTTACCAAACCTTTTAGTCCGAAAGAGTTGTTATCGTTAATAGAGATTTAAAACTGATACCAACGATCATGGATACGATTTATAACTTGTGCAAGAAAACGTCCATGGTCACGTAAACTCAGTGCAACTATGTGTCAATAACTGAAAGTGGATTTAGGCCGGGCTTATTTATGGCCACTTGTCCAGGCAAGCCACGGGATCTTTATCGGATCTGGGTTTGTGATGTCAAAAAACTTTTAAATGGCTTTTCTTTTCGAATGCTTCCATTGTTTCGTCAATTTGAAAAATATTATTCTTCAGTAATTTTTCACTTGGCCTGCCAAAAATATATCCCTGTCCGTAATTAACGCCAATTTTTCTCAATTGACTAATTGTTTCGGGGCTTTCAACAAACTCGGCAATGGTTTTTTTACCCATTTTATTGGCTATCTGGTGCATGGACTTTACCAGCATTTGATCGGTTTCATCGTTCACCAGGTTCGAAATAAACTGGCCATCGATTTTTACGTAATCAACCGGAAAGGTTTTTAAATAATTAAAAGAGCAAAAGCCGGCACCAAAATCATCCAAAGCAAAACGACAGCCTAACGCACGAATGTGATTAATCATCGAACGTGTCTGTTTATAGTTTTCGACAGCTGCTGTCTCTGTGATTTCAAAGGTAAGGCGTTCAGCCCTGACTCCGGTCATTTCCAGTTTTTGTTTGATAGTGGGCAGTAAAGACATATCCTGAAAAGCCACACTGGAGAGGTTGATCGAAAATGAAATGTGCGATGACCCAGCCGGTAAGGCGGCAAGATAATCGATGGCACTTTCAACTACCCATAAATCAATGCCGTGGATCAAGCCCATTCTTTCAGCGGCTGGAATAAATTCAACAGGGCCAATAATTTCACCGTTTTCGTTTCTTAAACGAATCAACACTTCATAATGAGATACTTCACCATCACTCAATCTGACGATGGGTTGGAATACCAGAAAAAAGCGCTCATTTATCAACGCTTCCCGAATGATAGGAACCCAGTAAATATCACGATACCTTTCCCTGACCAATGAATCTTCACTGTCATATTTCCAGACTTTATTGCCGCCATAAGTTTTGGCCATGCAGCAAGCCTGATGAGCCTGAGAAATAAGTTCTCGGGGATGAAACATTATTTTGGCCGAGTTTAAGGAGCTTAGCCCTATGGAGCCGGTAATATTGTAGGCAATTGTGCCAATCACAAACCTGAAGTTATCCAGGGCTGTTAAAATCTTTTTTGACCAGATTTCTGCCTGTTCCACCGTACAGTTATCCAGATAAAGACCAAATTTATCTGAGTCGATCCGCGCAAAAACTCCGGCATTATTTAAAATACTTCTGATCAGGCTAATCACTTCTGTCAGCAAGCGATCGCCAATATCAAAACCTTCCAGTTCATTAAATAAACTAAACCTGTCAAGATCGATAAATAACAGCACGCTATCCAAGGAAAAATGTCTGCTGCTATTTCTGTTCAGGGTAAGCTGTATACGCTGCTCCAGACTGCTTCTATTAAGCAGGCCAGTAAGTTCGTCGTGTTCAACCAGATATTTCAGTTTTGCATCCAGAAGTTTGCGTTCCGCTAACTCTGTCAAGAGTCTTTCTTGCTGTTTGAAGTACAGATATTTTTCATTTTGCAAGCCAATGAAAAACTTGACGGCCATCAATAGTTCGAGCGAGCTATAGTTCGGCTTTAGGATATGAAAGAAACTTTGTCCGCCTTGTTCAGACTGATCGATAATCGGAGTGTCATCTTTATTTAAAATGATCAAGGGAATAAATATTCCCCCGTCTGAATGAGAAAAAGACAAGCGCAAATCTTCAATCTGACAATCTGGTAAATCATTGCTGACGACAATCAGGCCAATCGCCTCGGGATCATCATAATACTTTCTGGTTATTTTAAAAATTTCAGCGCCATTAACTGCAAATTCAAAGTTAAAGAATCCCTTATCCTGCAATTCAGTCGTAATTCTTGCCACTGAAGACTCATTAGTCTCGGCAATAATAATAACTTTTTGTTTTAGTTTTTTATGTAACATACTAATTCTAATGGATAAAAATAAGGGTATTTCAGAAAAGCATTACTTGCCCACAAACTAAAGACCTTTAGTCAATCATAGACCAATTAAATCAAGCTTGTATTTATTTTAGAGTATGGCACAACTTCTGGTTTTATAAGTAAAATAATTAAAAAATTTGAAGCGCATCACCAAAATAAAAAGTAAAAATATGAATGCATACTTAAGATACACATATTTTGTTACAGGATGATGAAGATAGTAGGGTAGACACTGATTAAACGGTATGTTTAATATTTTGGACATACACGACAATCTTACCAGTGGCTTACAAAAAACATTGATTCTTACCCACGGAGGTAGCCGCCAGTAAATTACGGTAGCATTGTCAGGCTGATAAGTGCGTCTTCTTGCTGGTGTATGAGGATAAAAATTTTCGGTGCAAGTGCATGACCAATAAATACACGCTAACAAACAAACTTTCCGGGTAAGCCTCTGAACACTTTATCTATATCTATAAACTGGTCGGGATTATAGCCAGACAATTTTGCCGGATTTATGGATATACTGGCCTTGGCCATGGATACTCCGTAGATATTCTATCCCTGATTAGCTTCTGGTCTGCATGAAAAAGTACGAGGATTAACCGGATTAAAAACAGCAGAGAAGCAACTGTTACCCTGCTTTATTACTTTCGACTCAGAGTACCGTATTCCTCAATCACAGCGTCGGGACTTAAAAAACCTTCAACACGCAACCAGGGTTGACCTGGCTTGGAACGCATTAAGATGACCGAAGTATGATTCATTTTGTCGCCACGATAGGTATTGAAAGCCTTTTGCAGGGCAAGGCTAGCTTCCCGAGTACCTGTATAGAAATCCCAATCCGGGCCGGCGCCATGTTTTTTGGCATATTCAAGCAGTTTGGCCGGCGTGTCACTTTCCGGATCGATCGATACCGACATCAAATGGGCTTTCTGGTTATCTTTGTCCAATTTGGTTTGTACCTTCGACATGATATGAGTCAGCATTGGGCAAATTGCCGAACAGGAAACAAACACAAAAGTAAGAATCACCGGACGGCCATCATCAAGCTCTTTAAGAAAAGATACTTTCTTGCCATCCTGACGCAGCATTGCCACATCAGGAACCTTATAACTTGAAGTGACGCGGGTAAACGCGGGTTCTTCTGCTTTTTGCTCTACTGCCATTGGCTCTTCGGCCAGTACGGGGCGAACTCCAAAAAAGGCTGCAATAAAAATGATCGTCGATAGGGCAAGCCATCGACCGGTTAAATCCAGAGTTTGATTAAAGTAAGACATGATTTTCAGAGGGTTAAATTGTTTAAAGTTGTATTTCATGCCGATAAAAAAAGCTGTTCCGAATAAAAATCCCTTTCGGCTAGAACTTGCGGCGTTCGTCTTAAAACCTGGCCGCAAACTTTCCAATCAACGTCCCTTAAATTACGGCACCAGCCACTCAGAATCAGCTATCAACTTGCCATCCGCTGCAAAACGCGCAATAAAAGCGCCCTTGGAAGCAAAACGCTGTCCTCGGGACAAACTTAAATAGGGATATGCCGATACATTGGAGCCTAAACTTAGCATGTCCTCAGCCCGCTCAATCATATGATCGCGAAACAGGTTATCCAGCATTTGAGAACTAAGCTCAGTCAGGAACATCACATTGAAAAAAACCTCGCTTTGAAAGGCCTCGTCAACCAGTGGCAGACGCCATGTTTTTAACCAGTCTTTCATCGTTATTTCATTTTTCTGACGCTTTATGCCCAATTCATATGGATAAATCACCCGGACATTCGGTTTCCAGGCCTTTGAAACAAAGCTGTAATCTTCTGCTGCCAAAAAGCCCGACAGATAAGCCACGGCAGGTACCTGTTTTGGTGCGGCCTTGTTAACAGCGGTTAAGTCATTTGGGCGTAACCAAAGCATCACCGCATCTTTACTGGAAATATCTTTCAAGGCCGCTTTCAAATCAGTCGCTGCTTTTTCACCCAGAACCCGATTTTCAAGTTTAATTTCAGAACCTTGCAAAGCGTCGGTTAATGCTTTGGCCGCACCGCGACTCACTTCATCATCTTTATAAATCTGAACCAGGCGACGAGGAGCAGTTTTATCCTGATTGCGCAAAGATTTGGCAAGAACCTCGGCCTCAAGCGCTACACCGCGAGAATAATAAAGCTGATAGTAGCCCGTTTCGGCAGGCGGCAAAGCGACGCTGGGAAACAGGCACGGTAGTTTTTCCTGCTCACAAAAGCTGTGTACCGGCGCCCAGGTTGTATTTGAAATCCCGGAAACCACTGCGAAAACCGGTTCGCTTTGATACTTCTCGGTTAATTGTTTACCCCAGGTTTTAGGTGCGTCTTGCAATTCCCAAACCGTCAACTCCCAGTTGCGTAAGGTTTTTGGAATAAGATCCAGGGGCGAGCGCATACGTCCGGAGTATGATTCTTGGCTGGCATTACGCTGCGTAAAAGCGGTGCGCATCATGTTCACCATGACCTCACTCTTTTTTGAATCAACGCCGGGGGTTACGATAGTCGCAAAACGAAGTGTATCTTTACCAACACCGGGCGATACTTCGGCTGACAGTTGTTGTAAATAAGCCGTGACTGCCTTGATCTCATCATCGCTCAAAGCATAGTGTGGCATTAAGGGGCTCATTGGCTTGCCACTGACATTAACCCCTTCGCGAATGGCCTTGGCCAAAGACTCATTCGTATAAGGCGTATGGGCTCTGGTTACGTTTTTGGCTGCACGGCTATCGAGCAGGGCAATCGGTCGATTTTCTTCGGTTGCGAACAAAAAACGCCCGGTTGGGCGTTTTAAAGTGGGAGGTGCCTCATGGTTATTCTTTTTCCTCCGGCATTTTTTTAATTATTTCTTTCATTTTGCCGATAAATTCCAATTTTGCCTGAAGCATTTTTTCTTTCTTTTCAA
>CAIKYI010000259.1 GCA_903831545.1 uncultured Methylobacter sp.
AAAGAAATTTATAAAGATATGACCCAGTTTTGGGGGAAATTATTCGGTATAAATTTCGCGTTAGGGGTTACCACGGGTTTGACCATGGAATTTGAGTTCGGGATGAACTGGTCTTATTTTTCGCATTATGTCGGTGATATCTTTGGCGCTCCCTTGGCGATTGAGGGTTTGATGGCATTTTTCCTGGAATCCACTTTTGTCGGCCTGTTTTTCTTTGGCTGGGATAAGTTGGGTAAAGGCCAGCATTTACTGGTTACCTGGCTGGTTGCCTTGGGTACGAATCTATCTGCGTTGTGGATTTTGGTCGCAAATGGCTGGATGCAAAATCCGGTTGGGGCCGACTTTAATTATGAAACCATGCGTATGGAATTAACCAGTTTTTCTTCGCTGTTATTTAATCCGGCCGCACAGGTTAAATTTGTGCATACCGTTGCCGCAGGTTACACCACAGCATCAGCTTTTGTGTTGGCTGTCAGTGCTTATTACATGCTCAAAGGTCGTGATGCCGCTTTTGCCCAACGTTCTTATACCATTGCCGCAGGCTTTGGTTTGGCGGCCATACTGTCAGTCATTGTCTTGGGCGATGAAAGTGGTTATACCGATGGCGAGGTGCAAAAAGTCAAACTTGCCGCAATAGAAGCTGAATGGCACACTGAAGCGCCGCCAGCAGCCTTTACGGTAATCGGTATTCCTGATCAGGAGGCCATGGAAACCCGTTATGCGGTAAAAATTCCCTGGGCGTTGGGTTTGATTGGAACGCGCTCTATCGATGAACCGATTACCGGCTTGACCGAAATTCTGGAAAAAAACCGCTTGCGGGTGCGTAATGGCATCAAAGCCTATGCGCTGTTACAGGACTTAAGGCAAGGTAAAAAAGATGCCACTACCATGGCTGAGTTTAACCGCTACAAAACCGATCTGGGTTATGGTCTGTTGCTTAAGCGTTATACCGAAGCAGTTGTCGATGCCACTGATCAGCAAATAGAGTTGGCCGCGCAATATTCGTTACCCCGAGTGGTGCCGTTATTCTGGACCTTTCGCATCATGGTGGCTTGTGGTTTTATCATGCTAGGTGTCTTTGTGTTTGCATTTATTGCCAGTTCGATCAGGCGCTGCCGACAAATGTGGTTGTTAAAGTTAAGTCTTTACAGTGTGCCACTGTCCTGGATAGCTTGTGAAATGGGTTGGTTTGTCGCCGAGTTTGGCCGGCAACCCTGGACCATTGCCGAGATTTTACCTACCTTTTTAAGTGCGTCATCGTTAACCGAGCTGGACTTGTATTTGAGTCTTGCCGGGTATTTAAGTTTATATACGCTATTTTTAGTCATCGAAATATTTCTGATGCTTAAGTTTATTAAATTGGGTCCCAGTAGCTTACATAAAGGTCGCTATCATTTTGAAATTGCCACAGGAGCTGCGTTATGATTTTTGATTATGAAACTCTGCGATTGATTTGGTGGGGCTTGTTGGGTGCTTTACTGGTTGGTTTTGCCATTACCGGCGGTTTTGACCTGGGTGTCGCAATATTGTTACCGTTTTTAGGTAAAAACGATACTGAGCGACGCATTATTATCAATTCCGTAGGCGCAACTTGGGAAGGTAATCAGGTTTGGTTTATAACTGCGGGCGGTGCTTTGTTTGCAGCTTGGCCAATTGCTTATTCGGTGGCATTTTCAGGGTTTTATTTTGCCTTGATGTTAACCCTGGTCGGGTTATTTATGAGGCCGTTGGGCTTTGATTACCGCAGTAAATTACCCAGTCAAAAATGGCGCAACAACTGGGATATTGCCTTGTTTGTGGGCGGCTTTGTGCCGACATTGATTTTTGGCGTTGCATTTGGCAATTTATTACAAGGTGTGCCGTTTCATTTTGATAATGATATGAGGATTTTTTATACCGGTTCATTTTGGGCCCTATTAAATCCTTTTGCCGTGCTCGCCGGACTGATTAGCGTAGCCATGTTGATTATGCACGGTGCGGTTTATCTTCAGATTAAAACCCAAAGTGATATTAACCAGCGCAGTAAAAAAATGGTTATGATTTTTACAATTTTGACCCTGGTGCTTTTTGCCCTGGCAGGTCTTTGGGTTGCAAACATTGAGGGCTACCGCATCAGCACTGAAATTCTTACAAATGCACCGTCTAACCCGTTAGCAAAGCAGGTAATCAAGGAAGTTGGTTTGTGGCTGGCTAACTATGGACATTATCCGGTGTTGTGGGTGATTCCCGGATTGGCATTTATTTCCGGTGCTTTGACTCTTATACTTTCAAAAATCGAGCGTCCGGGCCTGGCTTTTATAACCAGTTCTTTAACCTTAACATCCGTTATTTTAACGGCCGGCGTCGCTATGTTCCCCTTTTTGATGCCATCCAGTTCAATGCTGAGCAGTTCATTGACTGTATGGGATGCCAGTTCCAGTCTTTCTACCCTAAAAATCATGTTAGGCGTTACGGTGGTTTTTTTACCCATCGTTCTTGCTTACACCAGCTGGGTGTTCCGTGTGATGCGCGGCAAAATAACCCCTGAATACATTCACCAAAACGACCATAGTGTTTATTAGGAGCTAATTATGTGGTATTTCACCTGGATATTGGGCTTGTTACTGGCTTGTTCCTTAGGCATCATTAACGTGTTACGACTGGAAGCACAGGAAGCCTGGGCAAAAGAACATATTTTTTTAGATCCCCTGACGCATTTAATGACCAAAGATTCAATGATAGTGCGCTTGAAAGAAAAAGTGGAAAATTCCAGACTCAACGGTTTTCCATTTTCAATTTTAACAATCAATCTAACCGGCTTTAGCGAAAGAAATCAATTCCTGGATTATGAAATTGATGCAACCCTACGTAACTTGGTTGATTATCTTAAGCAAGAAATCAGGGATGGAGTGGATATTGTCGCGCGCATGGATAAACAAACTATTCTGATTGCGCTGCCCGGTTCGCCGTTAAAAAGTGCTGAAGAGACGGCGTCACGGTTTAAACAGGAAATTTTGACCCAAGTCAAAGCACCAAAAAATCTTGCAGTAGAAGTGGCGGTGGGAGTTGCGCAGTATCCGGTAAATGATGCGGCCTTCACCACAGTGACGCAGGAAGTGGATAACTTGCTCCAACTTGTCTGCGGTAAAATTCATTCTGCATAATAAAACCTAAAAATTCATAAGCTTGGCAATAGATTGATGGTATTCATTCTATTGCCTTGTTTTGAATTAGCTCTACTATTGTTTGGGGCAGTACTTGTTTTAAAGCCCATCGACTGACAATGAAGAAAGCTAACATGTGTACTGCATTCCCCTACCAGTTTAATCAATTCCTAGCGTTGTATGTCGCTTTGTCAGCGTGGGAATCTATAGTCTTGGGGAAACTATTTCAAACACCAAAAGCATCAGAATTTTAAAAAAGATACCAAGAGTTAGCTCCTTACCTAAAATGTGAATGAAAAACAATGCAATAAATTGATTTATTATATGTCTTTCGTGAACTGACTGCGGTTTTCAGGATAATGGTTTCAAAATCATCACCGGCTTAAGGCTGCATTACCGGTTCGGCCAGCATTACATCTTCCCGGCTGCGCAGATAGGTAATAATGGCAGTCAAATCCGGGCTATTAATGTCAGCATTCAAGCCTATCGTATAAGCACCAACTTTGTTTTGGCCTTCCAGGACGCGTCCGTTGATCTTATCTATTAATATTTTCAGCTCGGCATCAGGCATAAGTTTGCTGAAAACGATGCGCAACTTAGGTCCTGTCGGCATTTCCTGTTTACTGCTTGAGAGTGTGAAATAGTCGTCTGCAGGAATAGCAAGTCTGTATTTCATGGTTACGGGTATAATCGCCATTAAAAGCAATATAGTCACAGTTAAACCGTGTTTTTCAATCAATCGATAAAGGCTAACCCTGGAGATGCCAAGCATTTCTGCGGCACGACTGACATTGTTACTGGTGTGACGAAGGCTGGCCATAATCAAATTAGTTTCGGCAATGGCACGCCCCTCATTCAGGCTTTGAGGGTTGGAATACTTATAGCTTAGTTCTATACCAAGATCTTCTGGCGTCAGCAGGTCATTTTCCGATGTAACTATTGCGTGACGTATGCAATTCATGAGTTCACGGACATTGCCCGGCCAGTCGTAATTATTTAACAGATTTATAGACTCTGCTTGTAACCCCTTTGCCGTATATTGATTATTTTCAGAGAATGTATTAAAAAAATGCCAGGCGAGCGACTCGATGTCTTTGCCTCTTAGTCGTAAAGGCGGGGTTTCTATTTGTAATACCTGTAGCCGATAATAAAGATCTTCTCTAAAGGTCTTGTTTTGTACGGCGGCTTTTAAGTCGATATGGGTTGCGGCTATGATGCGCACATTAACGGGTATGTTTTCTGAACCACCAATACGTCGAATTGTTCTGTCCTCAAGAAAACGCAGTAAATTAACTTGTTGGTCTAGCGGTAAATCTCCAATCTCATCCAAAAACAGCGTACCACCTTCTGCAGCTTCAATTCGGCCAATTTTACGTTGCTGGGCGCCAGTAAATGACCCTTTTTCGTGACCGAATAACTCCGATTGAATCAGCTCTTTTGGAAAAGCGCCGCAGTTTATGGCGATGAGAGGTTGTTCTGAACGATACGAATGAAGATGGATGGCGTTGGCAATTAATTCCTTGCCGGTTCCGGTTTCGCCCTGAATAAGCACAGAGCAATCTTCATTGGCAACTTTTTGTAGCAACTTGAATAAACTGACCATTGCCGGACTATCGCCAATAAGTCCAAAGTTTGATGAATAATCAACGCCTGGAATTGCGGTGGGATTGGAGATTTTATTCATGCCTTGTGCATGACCTAAGGTAAACACCAATCGCTTGATATCAATAGGTAGGGTCACGTAATCAAAGCAGTAATCTGCTATTAATTTGCTTTCGATTGAATTACTGGTTCTGTGTGGTGAGGCGTCTTCCGATAATCCCATTATCCACTTGATATTTGAGTGGGAGTTAAATAATTGATTAAGACTGGACCATCCCCCTGTTTTGTTGTAAGTGTCCAGCAGGCACAGGCCAACGTGAAATGTGTTTTGTTCCAATAAACCAGATACCTGTTGTATGGTATTAGCAATATATACGTTCCATTCGTAGTTTGCTAATTCGTCATAAAGCTCAATACCAGATTCAGAAGATTGAAAAAGAATAAGATTTCGTTTTGATATGGCCATTTGGAGGCTGCTCCGGCAACCAGTACTAATTTTCTGATTTATATTCAATTTCATCCTCACTCGTCATGTTTTGTATGTCCATGACTAATTTAAGGCGCCACATAATAATATTAATTATTTAAAACTGCAAATAGTAACAATTGCGTGCAGCTTTAAATTATTAAGCATTTTACATGCCATTAAAACTGTAATTATATAACATAGGGCTATCAGCGTGTTTTTTTATATGTTTATTCTACATAATGACTATAGTCATCGCAAATCGTTGGTATTAAAAGCATAGAATATTTACTTTCTACAATTTTAATAAAAACATAAATAACGATTCAATGTTCTTACAAAGTTAAATTTAGTCCAAATTTGGCAGTCCTCTGACAGAAATTACAGGTGTCTGTCATGTTAGTCGGGTTTTACATGCTTTATTAAAATGGTTCTTCAATAATTTAATTATATTTTTTTGATTACTTAAGTAAATAAGCGTTGCTGAATTTGTCATTTAATTGAAATTGGCGCTTGTTTTGGTGGCAGGCAATAGTTTTTGCATCTTGAACATAAGAAAAAAATGGCCCTGGTTCTACTTTATTAGATTGAATGATTGCTGTATTTATGCGTTTTGGTGCTGGATATAGCTTTCTGGGTGGTGGTATGGCGAACTTTTTTAGGATAGCTAAAGCGTTGACAATAAAGCAGTTAAAAAAATAAATTCATGTTGATGAACTAAACATGTTGCGCCGGGAACAAACAGTTAAGTATCTAGCAAAAAATAAAGCTGGTCGGATAATTGATTGTAATATTGGCAAGGAAATTGCTTTTGCATAAGCCAGCATGCGAATATAAATTGCATATTGTCAAAATGCATTTTCGCATGCCGGTAAAGTGCAGCATCTATGTATTTGAACCAGATGCATGAAACATCGATTGGGTATATCGACCATTGCAGGCTAACTGCTTTAGAAATCAATAGAGCCAAAAGAACTTTGTATCGAACATATAAACATTATAACTATAGCTATAAGCAAGTCGCGATTATGAACGCAACCCTGATTAACTGGACGCTTAATACAATTAATCCACAATTTGAGGGGTTTAAACCACCCTTTGATATGCTTGAGTCCATAGCCAAATTGCAGGCCTTGCCGCCGTTACCAGGCATTGCGCTACGTATTATGCAATTAGCGACTGATCCAACCGCAGATATAGACAAGTTAGCAGCAATTGTCGAGCTTGATCCCTTGCTATCTGCTCAAATTATTCGCTGGGCAAGTTCGCCTTTATATGGCTACCCTGGAAAAATAATTAGCGTTAGAGAGGCCATAAGTCGGGTATTGGGTTTTGATTTTGTCTTTAATCTGGCTTTTGGCTTGGCTGCATTGGCGCCATTAAAAGCATCTAAGGACGGTGTTATTGGAATGCGTTCCTTCTGGGTTCAGGCAATGCTGAGTACGCGACTCATGCATTTACTGAATGTGCACCTACCTCTGGCAAACAGGTTGCCAAACACAGAATTATTTCTTTCAGGATTGCTGCATAATATTGGCTTTCCTTTGCTGGGGGATCAGTTTCCAGTCGAGTTTGATTATGTAAACAAATTAATTCCGGCCAACCCAAATATGGCTGTTTATGATTTGGAGCGCTTTGTCTTAGGCGTTGAGCATGGTCTGCTCGGGGCATGGCTACTTCAGCATTGGGGAATGCCTAAGCCGGTTATTGATGTTGTTTATCACCACCATAACGCTAATTATCGCGGCGAAAATTATCAATTAAATCTGTTGACGTATTTAACTGATTGCCTGGTCGGTGCTATGGGTATTGGTGATGCGCAAGCGCAAGTCTATACAGATGAGCATTTGCTTCAGCTTAATTTGCCAGTTAAGGCCATTGAAGAGTCGCTTGACCGGCTTAATGACAGTTTGGCAGATATAATTATTACAGCAGAAATGGTCGTAGGCTGATCGCTTGAATTATTGCTATGTTGCTTATGTGATTACAGTTTTAAAAAGTCTGGGATAAATAGACACTAAAAAAGCCACCGATGCCTTAATTAAACTAGTTTAATTAAGGCATCGGTGGCTTTTTTTTAGCTGATGGTTTTCCTGTTTAGATATAGGCATCTACACAAATAAAATCAGCGACATTCCGGCAATCCTTGATGGAATGGCGAGTTGTGTAGATGCCTATGCTACCTGGAAGACTATAAATCCTATAGGCTATCAGTTTATGGTGCACAGTTGATAACAAGGTCGTTACTGAATTTGCCTGTTTCCTGGTCTTTTTGCATATAAATCGCCGTGTAGCGACGTATTTCAGGTTTACCGCTTTGCAGTAAGGGACGATTATCCTGATATGGCGAAATGGTTGCCCGCGCTAAAAAAGCCCAATCGGCGTCATTGTCACGTTGGCAGTAAATATTGATGCCGTCACTGTTGTTTTTGCCAAAGCTTAAAACAACCAATCCTCCGGTTTGGTCAATGCCCGACAAGTCAGGTATTGCCGTGGAGAGATCTATTCTGTGTTTAGGGCCTTCGATACCGAGTTGCGCGCCTTGTCCTTCCGTGTAACCCTGGCGTGCTTTAATTTGTCGGGCACCGGCGCGAACCAGGCTTTCGATAAGGCTACGGCTGGTTTTTTTATCGGCCGTAGCCTGTTTACCCATTGCCGCAATGTCGTTGGTGTGGCTGACTTTTGCATGAAAGTCGGTGTTTGCAGCTTTTAGCGCTGCCATTTCAGGCTCCGATAGCCCATGTTCAGGCTTTAAATTGGAGATAAATTGATCTAGCCAGACCAAAAAGTCATGATCTGCGTGGGGAATAAAATCTGATTTGGGCATGTCGGACTCCTCATCAATTGGGATATCAGTATATTTTGTCGGTTATGCATTATTGAAGATGGTGGATACGCTCTGGGCGTTTGGTGAGCTGTCTGGGACTTTTGGGATCTCCTTCAGATGGTTTGGTGGTTTGGCCGAATTGTCTGGGTACATGTCTGAAGCGTCTGGCTGTACAGCTGGATTGCCTGGGAAATCAGTTTTGGCTGCAAGCCTTACTGGCTATGCTCTTAAGCTATTGACCCCAGGTCATCTGGCTGCGCAGCCAGGGCTTCTGGATGTGCTGATAATGTCTTTAGGCTATCTCTTTGACTCTGGGTTGGCGTTTTTAGTGTGTTGAGTGATTTCGATCAGAAGTCTGTGAGCGTTAACGGGCCTTTAGTAGTTACATTAATACAAGCTGTCGTTGTGGCCTGAGGCGTTGGGCATAGGCTGATACTTCAAATAACAATGTCTAGTGCGTTTATTTTCTGATTCGTTTGACTAGACTATATCCTATGGCGATTATTCTGTATAGGCCAATAGTTAAATTAGTTCTGATTATACGTTTTGCACTGATTTTTTTTGCTGGAAATTGCCCACGGATAGGTGTCCTAAGCGGATGGGGGGTCTCAGTTGTGTGGATTGGGATCAGATGTCGATTTATTCTACCTGCCGAAATAACGGGTTTTTTAAATATTAATGCCTTAATTACAGGTCGGCCCATGGATCAGGAGTGATTATATGTTATGTCAGTTCTTGAGCTGTTGTCATGCACTTGCTTTGTCTGTGGTTTGTATTTTTTATACACAAAATTAATAACTTAGATTGATTATTGTTTTCCTGTAAATGGGGTGGCGTTAGTTTTTCATAAGATATTGTGTGTTTTGTTTTTACAGATATTGTCATTTTTGTCAGTGACTGACACTTTTGTCAGGTGTTTATTGTAAGTGAGATTGCTGAAATTCACGCACTTTTTTAAATATAAATATATGTTTTTAAATCAATATTTAATTAAAATGCCGGTTTTTCCGACTGTTGGGGATATCTAATGCTGATGATTGATCGGACTTAATTGACTTAAAATAAACTGGCAGGCCTTATATAAATAGTGGATGATTTAAGCTTAACCGATTATTTATTGGTAATGATCAAAAAAAATAGAGGCTTAAGATGTTTTGTCTGATTAATTAATTGTTGGCACGAAAGGTGCTTTATGTTTTTGCAAGATTGCAAGTATTTATCAATATTTGCAACTTTAAAAATAATAAATCGTGATTGGGTGTGTAATGGATAAAGGCCCCGCATGAAATTTCTTAATCAGATAATTAGTATGGTTTGTGGAGCCGCTTACCCATGACAAGAGAAAAACGTACTCTTATTTTGTTTCAATCTTCGGAATATGTTGAGGAGCATTTTAAAGAGTTATCTGAGCACCATTGGGATGTGTATATTGCCAACACGCTTCAGCAAGTAGCACAGTTGTTGTGCCAACATACTTTTCATGTAGGTATATGTCTGGTTGATAAATGTACAAAAAGCACATGCGCGAGTTTTATGTGTTGTAAAAAAGAGCAGAATTCCGTGATAAAGGAGTTATTTAATTCATTCTCCAGCATCAACTGGATAATGGCGCTGCCCAACGAATCTTCACCGGAACGGATGCCCGATTCTGTTGAGAGTGGATTAATAGCCGAATATTGTTATGACTATGTAACGCTACCGGTTGAAATCGAGCCTTTGTTGTTTAGTTTGGGTCATGCTCAGGGAATGAATAAACTTTCCCGAAATTTTCCAAAGCCAATCAATCATTGTCCATCGACCTTTGGGATTATTGGCGACAGTCCGGCAATGGTTGGTTTATTCAAGTTGCTACAAAAAGTTGCCAATGAAGATTGTTCAGTGCTTATTCAGGGCGAAACCGGAACCGGCAAAGAATTGATTGCCAATGCCGTTCATAACCACTCTAGCCGCTCAGAACACCCGCTTATTACTATAAACTGCGGCGCTTTTCCAAAAGAGCTGATTCAATCCGAGTTATTTGGTCACGAAAAAGGGTCATTTACCGGTGCCCAGCAACGTAAAATTGGCCGGATTGAAGCGGCTGAAGGCGGTACGCTGTTTTTGGATGAGATTGGAGATTTACCGCTAGACCAGCAAGTTAATTTATTACGCTTTTTAGAGGACAGAACGATTCGCCGCATTGGAGGATCAGATAGCATACCGGTCAATGTACGCATCATTGCTGCAACTCATGTGGACTTGAAAGCCGCCGTGCAAAACAAGACCTTTAGGGAAGATCTTTATTATCGGCTCCAGGTGTTACAAATTGAAACACCGCCGTTACGCACCAGAGGCAAGGATATTGAATCACTAGCTTGCCATTTTTTTAACAAGTTCTCTGCGAATAATTCCTATACAGCTAAAGGCTTTCAGGTTGAAACCTTAAACTTTATAAATGGCTACGAATGGCCAGGTAATGTCCGTGAATTAATGAACTGTGTTCGAAGCGCTATTGTTACCTCGGAACATGCCTTGCTTACTCCTGAGGATCTTGGCATAAACCGAAGATCGAATAATCGGGTTATGCAAACACTTGATGAGGCACGTGCTATTGCCGATCGTAATTTGATCTTGGCCAGCCTGCATCATACCGGTAATAATATGAGTCGCGCAGCGGATGTGTTGGGAATTTCCAGGGTAAGTCTTTACCGTTTGATCGATAAGCACGGCATAATAGCTTAGATGCTTTGCAAAAATAATCCCCCATTAAACTCACATAAAAATGGAACACGGATGCCAAAAGCAGTCGCCTGCTTTTGGC
>CAIKYI010000260.1 GCA_903831545.1 uncultured Methylobacter sp.
AGGGTTCTGATATGTGAACCGTCAACATCCGCATCAGTCATAATAATAATACGGTGATAACGTAATTTGGCCAGATTGTACTCATCCTTTCCTATACCGCAACCTAAGGCAGTAATTAAGGTTCCAACTTCTTCCGATGAAATCATTTTGTCAAATCGGGCTTTCTCTACGTTTAAGATTTTCCCTTTTAACGGCAAAATAGCTTGGGTGCGACGATCTCTACCCTGCTTTGCCGAGCCGCCCGCCGAATCCCCTTCCACCAGAAACAATTCTGATAATGCAGGATCTTTTTCCTGGCAATCTGCCAGCTTGCCAGGCAAGCCTGCAATATCCAGCGTAGTTTTACGTCGGGTCATTTCACGTGCTTTACGAGCCGCTTCTCTGGCCCGTGCCGCATCGACAATCTTGCCGACGATAGCTTTGGCGATTTGTGGTTTTTCCAATAAAAACTCTTGCAGCTTTTCACTCATCGTTGACTCAACCAGCGGTTTGATTTCTGATGAAACCAACTTGTCTTTAGTTTGAGATGAGAACTTTGGATCAGGCACCTTAACCGATAGTACTGCGGTTAAACCTTCTCGGGCATCATCACCGGTTGTTTGTACTTTTTCTTTTTTAGCCAAACCACTGGATTCAATATATTGATTGATAGTCCTGGTCAATGCGCCTCTGAAACCGGCCAGGTGGCTACCGCCGTCACGTTGGGGAATATTGTTGGTATAGCAAAAAACATTCTCCTGATATGAATCGTTCCACTGCATGGCCACTTCAACTGTAACGCCTTCTTTTTCTGCGATGAAATGAAATACTTCAGGAAATAATGGGGTTTTATTTTTGTTTAGATGAATCACAAAAGCGCCAATGCCGCCTTCAAATTCAAAGACATCTTGTCTATCGGTACGTTGGTCTTCAAGACTAATACGCACGCCTGAATTCAGGAAAGATAATTCCCGGAGTCGTTTGGCTAAAATATCATAATGAAATTCGACATCAGTAAACGTTTCCGAACTGGGCTTAAAATGTATCAATGTCCCGGAGCCTTCAGCTGGACCTACCGCCGCCAAAGGTGCAACAGGATTACCCATCTTATATTGCTGCTTATATAGCTGACCATTTTTACGCACTTCCAGATTTAATTCTTCTGATAAGGCATTAACAACGGAAACACCTACACCATGCAAGCCCCCCGAAACTTTATAGGCATTATCATCAAATTTACCGCCGGCATGCAGTACCGTCATAATGACTTCAGCAGCTGAAACGCCTTCTTCCTTATGAATATCAACCGGAATCCCTCTACCATCATCAGAAACTGATACAGAGCCATTATTGTGAATAACAACCCTTACTTCTTTACAGTAACCTGCCAAAGCCTCATCAATTGAATTATCTACAACTTCAAATACCATGTGATGTAAACCCGAGCCGTCATCGGTATCACCGATATACATGCCCGGCCGTTTTCTTACAGCATCCAATCCTTTTAATACTTGAATATTTGTACTGTCGTATTCGGCCGCGGTATGTACGTGGCTATCGACAACTTGATCATTGGGGTTACTCATCAATTTTTCCTATTAATTGTGAATGTTCCACGTGGAACATTACACGGATTTTATAGTGCCATGTTCCACGTGGAACATTTTGTAATTTGTAATCTGGCTTAAATCGCCGAAATCAACTAACTCTGAAGCGGTGATAAAAACCTGACAGTCTAATTCAGATAAATAAAGTAATAATTTAGCACGATTGAAAACATCAAGTTCAGCAGCAAAATCGTCAATTAGCAGACATCCGGTTAAACTCTGTTCGTTTGCGAGTAACTGGACTTGCGCAAGCTTCAAACTCATGACCAATAATTTTAACTGACCTCTTGAAACAAAATCTTTTGCCAAGCGGTTATTTATCAATAATTGAAAATCTGCTCGGTGTGGACCACTATGCGTAAATCCATAGCGTAAATCTTTATCCTGGTCATCAAGCAAAATATGATTAAAATCTTTAGTCGTATCCCATCCAGAAACAAGCTTCAAATTGACATCATTTAAAGAAATAAATTTAGCTATGATGTTAATAAAAACAGGCTTAAGTTTATTTAAATATTGCTGACGGTAACAATTGACTATTGTACCGTAATCAACGATTTCTTTATCCCAAACATTGATTTGTTCAAGACGCCTAGTTTTTAGAAGTACATTACGTTGTGACAAGGCTTTTTTGAATTTACGCCAAACAGGCAGGAAATTTTGATCGGTATTGAAAACACCCCAATCTAAAAATTCACGTCTAAGTTGTGAACCAGCATCAAGTAACTCATAACTTTTGGGATGAATAAGTTGCAATGGCAAAGCATAGGCTAAATCAGAACGTTTTTGTTTAGCTTGCTGATTAATGTGGA
>CAIKYI010000261.1 GCA_903831545.1 uncultured Methylobacter sp.
AAGGGGCATTTTGTCTGGAAATAGCCAGCATAAAGACTATTTAGACCGCTATAAATCAGTAAAGAATAAAATATTAGTGGGCACAACTGACCCATTCCAAAAAACACTGGTCGTCTCATGAAAAAACTGATAACTGTTTTAACCACCTTTTGCCTCTCTGCTTGCAGTACCTTTGGCATACGCAGCGCAAACGAACCAAGCTATCAAGTGCTTACTGATGTGGAGCCTATTCAAATCAGACACTATCCGTCACTGGTAGTGGCTCAAACCGAAGTTAACGCTGATTACAAAAACGCTAGCGGCCTGGCTTTTCAACGTCTGGCCGGATATATTTTTGGTAACAACAAAAAGCAGCAATCCCTAACGATGACAGCACCGGTTATTCAAGAACAGCAAGCCGAAAGACTGGCCATGACAGCACCGGTTATGCAGCAAAAATCAGGGGCAGTCTGGGTGATGACTTTCGTGCTCCCGCAAGGCTATTCATTATCAACAGCCCCCGAACCGTTGGACTCTGCTGTCTTAATTAAAGAAATCCCGGACAAAACAGTCGCCACGCTTCGCTATACCGGTAGCCTGTCTGAACAGGGTATTGAAGAAAAAGCCACCGAATTAACAAACTGGTTAAGCCAACATCATTACCAGGCCGTTTCGCCACCACGCTCTGCCGCTTATGATCCGCCTTGGACATTGCCGTTTCTTCGTCGCAATGAAGTACACATTGATATTGAACAATGACCTGCCTCAAGTTCAACGCCTGATTTATAAGTGACTGATAAAATTCATATCAAGCTTAAGATCAGCCTTTTTCATTGATAATGGCGTTTGGCAATTTTTGTGAGCCTTACCGCCAACCCATCAACCAACAAGATGAATCTTTAAGCACCTGCCAATCCAATTCATATACATGATTATTAATGACCGCTTCCAACTCGCAAGCGATAAGGTCCTCATTTTCTGCGCGAATCAGCTTTGTGACCATAAAATGACGCTCTTTTTGCTTGGGAGCAACGGCTGTCCACTTTGAGCGCAGCAGTTTATTGGGGTTTATTTGATTCATGGTTACTCTTCTTTTAGCTGAGCTTTACCGGTAAGCGGTAATCGATAGCGCGCAAATACACCATAGCAAAACTCCATAACTGGCAGCAGCAAAGGAACAGTCTCTATGATTGGGGCAATGCGCCGGTAATAAGGTAGTTGCTTCCAGACCTGTAAAAACCCCATTACCCCGGATTGCAGTTGCTGATGCTCGTCGATTACATACATGCGTGCCATGGCCTGTTTATAGGTTAAGCCCGCTTTCGTCAAGGCAGTTTTGTCCTGGGCAATATCTACCCACTTAACATTACCCGCCTTATCTAGTTTTTTCATCGCGTTGATTTCAATAGCGCAGATTGGACATTCGCCATCATGAAAACAAGTGACTTTGGATTTAACTACTGTCATTTAAAAATCCTGAGTGTTAAGCAAACGCAACCGAAGTGTCATTGGTTTTAGTCTGCCTGGATAATACGAGTTTACAAGCTGTTTGCCCATGAGAACCAACACATAGGTTTAGTTATTTAGCCTTAACCCTGACAAGAAAATCTTGACCATTCAACCGAAATTATTGTCTTGCCGGCGGTTTCATTACCACAATTGCTAACCAGGGTTGTTCATGGATGGGTTTGCCCGTTGGCCGGTAGTAATGATCAAGCACCTTAAACCCTGCATTCTCCATAAATACCTTGCTGGAATCCAATTGCAGGTAATGCCCGTATCTTTGTCCTGACCAGCCTTCACCCTCACCGCGAGGATTAGACAAAAATAAAATACCGCCGGGCCTTAAGGCTGCCTGTAACTCATCAAGGACACGTGGCAATTCCTGGCTGGGGACATGAAAGAGCGATGCATTAGCGAAGATGCCATCATAAGCATGCTGGGGTAGCGCCAGACTAAGGAACTTTTGATGAAGAATCTCACACCCTGTATAACTGCGAGCCATATTACAAAAGACGTCACTGCCGTCGAGACCAACCGGCCTGTGTCCCAACGACTGAAAATATTTAACATCTCTTCCAGGTCCGCAGCCAAAATCTAAAATATCCAGTTTTTGGTCTTTTGGAAACGGTGCTAAAAATGCCTCGTAGTTCTGAACCACATCGTGATCTTTTGTGCCGTGCCAAAACGCTTCAGCATTCTGATTGTAATGACTCAGAGTAACCGTTTCGATTTGAGTTAATTCGTCTGTTTTTTGTTCCATAACCGGTTAATTATCGCGACAAGCCAATGATTTAAAACATTGCAATCAATACAGGGGCAGAGGCCGCGCTGCCCCATTAATGATGCACTTCTGAAAAAGTCATAGCTAGATTACTGGACTACGGTAAGGTGCTTGACTATTTTTTTGTCCATTTTCATATCCTCACAGCCTGAGATAACCAAAGCCAATGCCAAAACCAAAATACTCATCATAATTTTCATAAATAACGCCTTTACCTTTCTAGGTTTAATTGTCTTTCAAACAAATCAGCTTGCGTTTACAAACCAATTTAATGGATGCCAGGCGTTTATAGTAACCTCCGGTTAACCGGCGCGTCACCCTCAAACTAAAATGAACCGGTTTTGAAATTATAATTTTTGCTCAGAGCAACCGCTTAATAGCAGCACAGTGGTCGGCGGTCAGTTCAAAATCAACGATCGCCAGGTCTTCCTGCATGTGGGTTGCTGAGGTGGTGCCGGTTAAGGGAATAATACCGATTTGGCTCAAGTAACGGAAAAACACTTGAGCCGCACTACGCTGATATTTCATCGCCAAGGCTTGCAGTGTTGCATGCGCCAAAACATCGGGATTGCCGGTCAGCGTCCAGAAACTTTGGTAAATTATCCGGTGTTGACTACAAAAATCGCGTATGGCACCGTCGTAATGGGTTTTTGCATAAAACCGGTTCTGGATGACAGCCGGTTTAATCGTGACCTTTTCATACAAAAGTTGTAGCTGTTGGAGATCGTAACAATTGCTGATGCCCAATTGCTTGGCACCCCCATTGTGAAATATTTGTTCCATTGCCTGCCACACTTCCTGGGTTTGTTGCTGATTTGCCAAGGGCGAGTGCAGTACCAGACAATCAAGATAAGTGGTTTGCAGGTTTTTTAGCGAAGCCTGAAATGATTGCGCGACTTGTTCACTAAGACAGGCCTTTACATCATAAGGAACTTGAGCCGGATCCTGACCGCTTAACGGCGTAAATTTAGTTTGCAGATAAAGATCGGCTCGGTCTATTCCACTTTTATAACAGGCAACCACGCCAGCGCCGACCCCCGCTTCGTTATAATGTTTAGGCTGGCAGGCGGTATCAATACCTCGAAATCCCAGTCCGATAGCCTGCTCTACCCAGGCAGCCGTAAGGTCTTTTTTCCAGGCCGTTCCGTAGATAATCAAAGGCATCTTTACGCCATAAGCGGAAGTCAAACAATCATTAGGATTCATAAGCATTGCATGGGCAGTATGGATTTAAACATTGAGTGGTTTACTCGCACAAGCGCCCAAAAACCGATCAAAGGCATCGACCATAAGGGGCAAAATACTGAGAAGTCGATGATCTGCATCGAACATATTCAGGGAGACACGATGTTGTTGGCAAAAGCGCCAAACATTTTCAGGTGGAACAACCTCGTCTTGCCAGCCATGAAATACTTCGACGTGGTCAGCGCAGGGTTTTAATTCAGTGCATTGATAGCCCGGCAAGTAAAAGGCAGGCGCTATCAGGAACAAGCCTTTAGGCTTGATGATCTCGGAGGCGACCGTTGCCACATAAGCGCCCATACTGGAACCAACCAGAACGATCTCCTGATAAGCTGACAGATCCATTGCAAGCAGTTGCTTAACACGCAAATCGGCATCGTTGCTGGCTTGATAGTCGGGACTGATGAACATAAAGCCGTGCAGTCTGGCAACGTCGGCTAGCGCTATGGCCTTTTCGCCCATGGGAATACTGTCTTTGCCATGATTGTAGATAACGAGTTTTTGCAAAAATATGATCCGCTTAGATGTTTAGGAGGCTGTCCGGGATTTTCCAATATAGCTGGACTATGTTTTATGATATTGCGTTTGTGTTGAAAATACTATCCTACATTCATTAGCACTAGAATAATGCCATAAACAACAATAAAATCAATATAGTAAAGAAATACCAGCAAATTTACACAGAAACCCCAAGCAAAAAAACCATGAGGTGCGACAATTTGTCGCAGTTTTTCTGGACAATGAACTTTTACTTCTATAGAATGCGCGTCACTCACTGATCAAGATGCACTGAAGATCAACAAAAACAATAATTCATCAGGCAATTGTAGTGAGTAAGAGTGGAGGAGGAAAACCAAAGCGGTAGATAAATTTACTCTTTGGAAATAATAATAATAAATGGCATCAAAATTAATACTGTGTAAATTTTTCAGTAGTCCAATACAATAATAAAAATATAAGGACAGGGCCGATGCAGTTTTGCATCGGCTTTTTTATGTCCGCAAGAAATGTAATGATTGGGACAGAGTAACCCTGCCCAACAATGATGATTTACCAAACAACGTAGGGGCAATCCCTTGCGGTTGCCCCCTATCCCTTGCGGGTGCCCCCGATCCCTTGCGGTTGCCCCTAGCCCTTGCGGTTTCCAAAGTCCGGGTGCAGGGGTTAAACCCTGCCCCTACGGTTATTATTTTATGTTCTGAACAATTTATTGCCCACGCTAATCAAGATTTTTGATTTGGCCTCGCAAAATCTCATCCGCCGATTTAAAATCAAATCCCCTGATTTGTAACGCGAGTTGCTCAAAGGACGAGCCCATAATGGCACTTAACGCTACGGCATGTTTCTCGAACAAGCCGATGGCCGCAGTGTCGTTCATTACCAGCAGGGCATCGAGTTCGTTCAACACGGTTTTAAGTGCCTCAGGAGCAAGCGGAAGGCTAACTTGATTGCGCGGCGCGACAGGCAACGGCGGCAACGCGGCAGCCAAGGTAATTATTTCATGATTGATAACTTCCATTTCCGTGTGGATATCTTCACAAACCTTACCTTCCAGTCGACTTGCACGCAATTTGTTTTCCAGGCGCCCGGCAACTTCCACCAGGAGAGGCGCGCCCAGTAAACCTGCCGTGCCTTTAAGGTTATGCGCCATACGCTGGGCCGTGACCAGATCCCCCTTGGCGAAACTCGCTTCCAACTGTTTCATCTCATCGATGTTGGATTCAACAAAACGATGCAACAGTTTCAGATACTTTTCAGTATTACCGGGCAAAATCGCCAGACCACGGGTTATATCCAGTCCCTTCAGCAGGGACAAGCGCTCCATGGCCGTTTCATTTGCTCCTTTTTGCTCCGCTACCGCAGTTTTAATAGCGGGCCTCTGCTCCAATGTGCCTGGCAATTTATTCGACTGCGAGTTCGCATCGCCTGGCAACCATTTCAAAAGCACGGCATACAACAAGGCCGGTTCGACCGGTTTGGCAATAAAGTCATCCATGCCCGCGTCCTTACAACTAAAGCGATCCTCATTAAAGGCATTAGCGGTCATCGCCACGATCGGTTTAGCTTCCCAACCGGCCAGTTTACGAATGGCAAGGGTAGCGTCCAAACCACTCATTCTGGGCATCTGGATATCCATCAAAATCAGGTCATAGCCCCCGATCTTTGCTTTCTCCAAAGCTTCCACTCCATCCACTGCCGTATCGACCTCCATACCTACCCCCAGCAGCAGGTCTGTAGCCACTTCCCGGTTGATGGCATTGTCTTCCACCAATAACACTTTAGCTCCCGCATGATGGCGGTATAATTGAGCTTCGACATCTGTTGTTTGCTGAGACATTACAGTAGGCATATTGCCATGACCGCGTTGCAACCGGGCAGTAAACCAAAACCTGCTGCCAACTCCCGGAACACTTTCAACTCCCACATCACCACCCATCAATTCCGCCAAGTGCCGGGTAATCGTAAGCCCCAGACCGGTACCGCCAAACACTCGGGTAACGGAGGTATCGGCCTGCTCAAAGGCATGAAACAGAGCAGCGGACTTATTTGCCGGAATGCCAATACCGGTATCGGTCACTTCAAAGCGCACCAATAAGTCGTCGCCGTAATCTTCCAGCAATTCGGCCCCCACCTCAATGAACCCCTGTTCGGTAAATTTGATCGCATTGCCGGCATAGTTAAGCAGCGCCTGGCGCAAGCGCATCGGGTCGCCGCGCAACCATAAAGGAACGGAATCGGGATGGATCTTGATCTGAAGGCCTTTTTCAGTTGCCGACTGACTGATAATAGAGGCAATATTATCAACAATGGCCGACAGGTGAAAATCAACGCATTCCAGTTGCAGTTTGTTGGCTTCAATCTTGGATAGATCAAGAATATCGTTGATAATCGACAAAAGATGCCGCCCGGCACTATCTATTTTATCCAGCCGTTCTGCCTGCTCCGGGGTAACGCCTGAGCGTCGCAGCAAATAGTTCAAACCAATAATGGCATTCATCGGCGTGCGAATTTCATGACTCATATTGGCCAGAAAGGTACTTTTAGCCTTGTTGGCTGCCTCGGCCTGTTGACGTGCAGTGACCAGTTCCGCAGTGCGCTTATCTACCAGATCTTCAAGATGATGCCGATAGTGCTCCAGCTCATTGGCAACACGCTTCTTCTCTGTTATATCTTCCTGCACCGATACAAAATGCGTGATTTGACCATCGGCCTGATGCAAGGGAGTGACGATTGCAAAATCAACATATTCTCGGCCATCTTTACTGCAATTATAAAACTCACCTTTCCAGGCCTGTCCGCGCATTAAATTGTTCCAGAGATCACGATAAGTTCCGGCTGTGGTTTTACCGGAACTCAAAAGACTAGGCTTCTTGCCGAGCACTTCTTCCCGGGTATAGCCTGTTGACAACACAAAAGCCTCATTCACGTATTCGATGATACTGTCGGCGTTGGTGATGATAATGTTCTCCTGACTTTGCTCTACCGCCAACGACAGCTTGCGCAGTTGTTCTTCAGCCGTTTTACGCGCTGTAATGTCAGTGGCCACGCCGCCAAGTCCTGTAATTTTACCTTGTGCATTTCTCAGGGGAAACTTTGAGGTAATCACTACACGCGGTTTGTCGCCATGCTTACTCGCCACCTCCTCTTCTAATATTACCGACTCTCCGGTAATCATTATCTGGCTGTTAGTTTTGTGTAACTCATCCGCAAAATTGGAGGCAAAAACCTCATAGAGGTTTTTGCCCAAGACGGCCTCTTTAGGCAACCCAAAAAACTGTGCCATTGCCATATTTAAAAGCGTAAATCGTCCTTGCAGGTCAAAAGCGAAAATACTTGAAGGCGTACTGTCAATAATCTCATTTAACAACGCCCGGCTATCGATCAATTCTATCTCGGTCTTTTTACGTTCGGTGATATTGGTATGCGAAACCACAACACCCCCAGCTGCCGAGTCCAGCGGCGTAACATTAAGATTAAACCAACGTTGCTGCTCAGGTGAATGGCAAGGATATTCAAGACTGAACCGGGCTAACTTGCGCTGCAATACTGCCCGAATACCCTCAAGAGCATTCGAGGCAGAGTCGTAATCAGCAAAACTTGAACCGGTCTGACACATCGCCAGATAGTTACTCCCTATACCAAGGTTCTGTGCTTGCTTACCCGCATCTTCGTTACTGTTTTCCAGCGCAAAACCCTGCCAGACTCGATTAACCGCCAGAATTATGCCATTACGATCCAATACGGCGATTTCAGAACTGATGGAATCAATCACTGATCGATTAAAGGCCTCGCTCTCCTGCAACGCTTGCTGCGTTTCCTTGATTTGATGAATATCGGTACAAGTACCAATCCATTTGTAAATTTGGCCATGCTCATCAACTACCGGTACGCCACGCAGCAACCACCAGCGATAGACGCCATCGGCCCGGCGCAAACGGCATTCGATTTCATAGGTACTTTTGTTATGTACAGCGTTCTGCCAGGCTTCAAATGCATGATTTTGATCATCCGGATGAAAAGGCTTGTTCCAGTTCGTTCCATCGCTTTCTTCAAGAGTAAGCCCGGTGTAATTTACCCATTGTTGATTAAAGTAAATATTCCTGCCATCGGCCTTAGTAGCCCAGACAATCTGAGGCATCGCCTCGGTCAGTAAGCGAAATTCCCTTTCACTGGCAAGCTGCGCCTCTTCCATTTGTTTACTTACGCTAATATCCCTTACCGTACCGATAAAACGTTCGTTTTGTCCATGCTTGTAAAACATTTGACCGGTCGTTTGCACCCAGCGCTCAATTCCTGATTCGAGCCCAATCACACGAAATTCATTACTGTATTTGCCACCACTTTCGGGCTTCAAAAATGCTTCTACCTTGGCCAGAACCTTGTCCATATCCTCAGGATGCACCCCTTTAAGAAAGATGTCGAAGCTAATCGCAGAACCTGGCGTTAAATCCCATAACTCATAGACACGCTTATCCCAGACCAACTCATTGGTAGCAATTATCCATTCATAAACACCTATTTTTGAAGAGTTAAGCGCCAGTTGATAGCGAATAGCACTGTTTTTTAAGGACTGTTCAAAAGCTTTCCGCTCAGAAATGTCCTGGACAATACCGATTAAACGCCTGGGTTCACCGTCTGAATCGGTTTCAAGAATACCGCTACCATAAAGCCAGCGACTGACACCCTCAATGGGTCGAGCGCGAAATTCAAGGCCGGCAGGTTGCTTGCCCGACAGACAGGCTTCAAGCCACTCCTGCATGTTCGCTTGGTCATCGGGATGTATCACTTCATAAAATTGATCGTAGGCTGGAGGCTGATCTGTTAACGGCGAAAAGCCATAAAGCCGGAAAGTTTCGTCGCTCCAGCTAATTTCTCCGGTGGAGATAGCGAATGACCAACTCCCGATATGGGCAATAGCCTGGGAATCTTCCAGCATGCGTTCATGCTCAAGTAGGTTATCTTCAGCTCGCTTGCGTTCGGTAATGTCATAAAAAGTCACTAAATGCTGCTCTTCAAACGACAGACCCAGCGGCGCGGCAGATACAAGCACAGTCTTGACACTACCGTCCTTGCACTGGATATTCACTTCTTGAGGCTCTATGGGTTTATTTTCCAGCCTGGCTTTTTCTAAATGTAGCTGCCAGGCTTCCGCAACCCACTGGCGATAGATTGAATCAGGATAAGCCTTCGGCCACCACTGGGCCAGCGTTGAAATATCGTCCAGCGTATAGCCAAAAGTACTAATGAAAGAGCTGTTAAGGTAAGTTATGTTTTGCTGGTCGTCATTCAGAGCAAACGGAACGGGAGAGGCATCGATAATTGAGCGAAAGCGCGCCTCGCTATGACGCAAATTTTGCTCCGCTTTGATGCGCGAGCTAATATCTTTGTGGGTACCGATCATGCGCAATGGCTTGCCATCGGCACTGCGACTCACCACCATGCCCCGGTCAAGTATCCATTTGTAACTGCCATCTTTGCAACGGACGCGGTGTTCGTTAGCGTAAGACGGAGTCTTGCCATCAAGATAGTCTTGAACCGCTGTCATAACGGCGGGTTTTTCTTCCGGGCAGACCCGACTTTCCCATTCCTCCAGACCATTACCAATCTCGTCTTCAGTAAAGCCTAGCATTTCCTTCCAGCGGCGGGAGAAAAATACCGTATTATCAAGCAGATTCCAATCCCAAAGCCCGTCGCCGGTACCTTCAACGGCAAATTTCCAGCGGAATTCGTTCAATTCCAAAATAGCTTGGCGTTGCTTGAGTTCCTCAGACAGTTCCTCGATGAGACGATTTTTGTTGCGCAGCCGCTCCCCGTTTTTTTTTCGCTCGATGTAGGCGATTATGAATATAAGCAGGATGATAAAAAGCAGAAACAGCTGAAGATAAATATAAGTCATACCTTGCCTGGCTTGTGTTTGATTAATTCATAGGATGTGCCGAGGCCACGAGGCGCATCATTTGTCCAGTTTATAACGTTTGGCGATATTTCATAGGATGTACCGAGGCACGAGGCGCATCATTTGTCCAGTTTATAACGTTTGGCGATACTTCATGGGATGTACCGAGGTACGAGGCGCATCTTACCGATGCCTGCCGATAACGCTCGGCTATGGCAACGAAATCATCAAAGCAGGACAGGAAAATATCCACCACATCGGGATCAAAATGCTTGCCGCTTCCGGCGATAATAATGTCACGGGCTTCCTTAGTAGACAACCCCAACTTGTAGACGCGATTAGATATCAGTGCATCAAACACATCAGCAACGGCCATCAATCGCGAAGAAACAGGAATCTCATCGCCGACCAGGCCATCAGGGTAGCCGCTTCCATCCCATTTCTCATGATGCCAGTGAGCAATTTCTTTGGCTACTGATAAAAACGCCAAGGGCTCTTCGATATCTCGTTCAGCCATCTCGATGGCCTCGCTGCCCAGGCGGGCATGGGTTTTCATGATGAGCCACTCATCGTCCGTGAGCTCGCCAGGCTTAAGTAAAATGTAATCAGGGATACCTACTTTACCGATGTCATGCAGTGGTGCCGATAGCACTAACAAATCAATATAATCTTCAGTCAAGGTTACAGCAAAGCGAGGATGCGTCTTTAGCCCATCGGCCAGCCTTTGCACATAGCCCTGGGTACGCAAAATATGATTGCCGGTTTCCGGATCGCGTAATTCAGCCAAATGGGCCAGCGCTCTGATACTGACCCGCTGGGTTAAATTATTTTCTGTCATGCGCCTTGCCACTTCGGCTTCGAGAACTGCGTTTTGATTTTTTATCCAGTCTCTAGCCTGCTTGGCTTGAAGTTGCGCGGCTACTCTGGCCAGAACCACTGCCGGCTTGATCGGTTTAGCGATGTAATCAACAGCGCCAAGCTTTAGTCCTCGCTCTTCATCACGCGTATCGGATAAAGCAGTAAGAAAAATGACAGGGATAGCACAGGTTACCGGGTTCTCGCGTAACTGGGGTAGCGTCGAGTAACCATCCATGCCAGGCATCATCACATCAAGCAAAATCAGGTCAGGCTGTGGTAAATTATTGGCTATTCGCAAACAGTCCTCGCCCGAAGTCGCTGCCAAAACCCGATATTTTGGTCGTAACAGTTCATATAGCGCGTTAAGGTTTGCTGTCGAGTCGTCGACGATCAAAATAATGGGTATGATTTTATGAGTCATCTCAAGATATAAAATTCAACTGTACCAGCTTCGGTTTTAAGGGATAACTAATCCCAAAAAAGAAAAAAAAAACCTTTAATGGTATACTTAAAACCACCAAGAAAAATATTTACTCACATCAATACCATTAATATTCTGACCCGGAATTCAAAAGCAATTTTTAAAACCTTATTTGAATGCCAGAACTATTGGTCTTTTCCAAAATAACACTTCTGAGTCTAACTTCATCACAGAACTATAGTTATCATGATTAAAATATTAATTGCCGATGATCATGCCATTGTCAGAGAGGGGTTAAAACAAATCCTCTCAGGCTCCCCGGACATGAAAGTCATCGGTGAAGCCGAATCTGGCGATGAAGCCTTGCACCTTATCCGAACTGAGCAATGGGATGTGTTGCTACTCGATGTAACCATGCCCGGCAAAAATGTTCTGGAGGTGATTAAACTGGCTAAAATGCAAGCCCCCCACCTGCCTATCCTGATCCTGAGCATGTGCCCCGAAGACCAACAGGCGATCAGACTGTTAAACACGGGAGCGGACGGCTTTCTTAATAAAGCAAGCGCCCCTGAGCAATTAGTGGAAGCAATTCGCAAGGTTGCCAGGGGCGGCAAATATATCAGCCCGACCCTGGCTGAAAAACTCCTGGAAAACTTGAGTACAAAACAGGCAAAACCTCTGCATACCAAACTTACCAACCGCGAATTCCAGGTTTTTATGGCTATTTGTACCGGCACCAGCCTGATTGATCTTGCCAGCACTTTGGCGCTCAGTCCCAAGACCATCAGTACCTACCGAACCCGCGTCATGACTAAAATGAATATGTCCCAAAACAAGGAGCTTATTCATTACGCAATCAAAAATGAGTTGCTTAGTTAATTTCCTGATCAAGAGCAAGCTGCTTGAACCATGGCCTCCTTCCCTACCGGAAGCGTGAAATAAAATGTGGCACCTTTTCCAGCTTCGCTCATAAATCGCAATGTTCCTTCATGCGCTTCGATCAGTGAACGACTAATAGACAAACCCATACCCATGCCATCTGTTCTGGTGGTATAAAAAGGCATAAATATTTTTTGTTGTTGTTCTTTATCAAGTCCGGGGCCGTTGTCTTTAACTCTGATTTGTATGATATTCTCCCTTTCCAGAACACTATGAATGAACACCAGGCGTTGCTTTGTATCCGGCAGGCTTTTTAGCACATCAATGCTATTTTGGATAAGATTGATGATGGCTTGTTCAATTTGTAGCTTATCGACATAAACCGCCGGTAAATTGTCTTTCAGTTCAAAGATTAACTTTATGTTATTTTGCTTTAGCTCCGTGCGACATAAATCGACCGACGAATAAATCAGGGCATTAATGTCAGTCATTGAACAATGTTTTACATGAGCGTTGGCAAACGACTTCATGCGATGAATTATTTGTCCGGCTATCAAAGCCTGCTGCTGTGTTTTTGCTATGATTTCGGCGAGCTTGCCAAGATCGGGGTTTTTAGCTTTAATGATGTTTAAACTGACTTGCGCATAAGTGGCAACCGCCGTTAAAGGTTGGTTAACTTCATGCGCAATGCCCGCTGCCATTCCACCCATAAGCCCGCTGCGCGTGACCTGGGCGAGCTTATTCAAATGGTTTTTGTCTTGCTGTTGCCGTTTTCGCATACTTACACCTTTAACAATAGGGGTTGCGCGTGGATCATGGTCTGTGTTTAGCCGAATCAATGGCACTTAACAATTTAAACTCCAGATCTATGGCGCGTTGCATCCATTTTTGAGATGACAGCTTAAGACACTGGTTTTCGTGCGTTAAAACATTAATCGTATCATTGGTCTCTGTTAGATAAGCTTCCACTTCCTTAAGTTGCGTTTCAATCTGCCACAACGTTCTAGTGTTATCTACCAGCCTTTCGCGCAACAAAGCCTGAGCTCGCAAGCTTTCATTTAACTCCTGTATTTTCTGGTTTATCTGCATTTCGAGCTGCATGATATTTGTCACTTAAAACTCCTCCCATTCATCATTATTTGGCAACGCCAGCGTTTTTGGTTTAACAGCTTGCGCATAACGGCTCTTGTCATTGTCTGTAACTCGCACTGACGGCTTATTTTGTCCTTGGAATGTTTTTGGCGGCGTAGCTATAGCAGCCGGCACAAAACCGTTCAGATTACTATCCACTTTAAAACTACTTACTGTGACCGACAGGTTATGCGTCTGTTCTTCAAGTGCTTCTGCTGAAGCCGCCGCCTGTTCAACCAACGCAGCATTTTGCTGGGTGACATCGTCCATTTGCGCAACCGCCTGATTAACCTGCTCGATGCCCGAAGTTTGCTCCATGGAGGCAGCACTGATTTCTGACATAATTGCGGTAACCCCCACGATGGAGCTAACAATTTCACCCATGGTTTTTCCGGCTTGCGTGACCAGCTTGGTGCCGTCCTCAACTTTTTCTACCGAATCGCCAATCAGTTGCTTGATTTCTCCGGCAGCGGTAGAAGCGCGTTGCGAAAGGCTGCGCACCTCCACAGCAACCACCGCAAAGCCACGACCATGGTCACCGGCTCTTGCCGCTTCCACTGCGGCGTTGAGCGCCAGAATATTGGTCTGGAAAGCGATACCATCGATCACAGAGATAATATCGACAATCTTGCGCGAAGCGTCGGTGATGCCCTCCATCGTGGTAACGACCTGATCGACCACCTCGACGCCTTTGCCCGCAATTGCAGACGCAGCAACCGCCAGCTGTGTCGCATGCTTGGCGTTTTGACTGTTCGCCTGTACAGTAGAGGTAAGTTGTTCCATGCTGGCGGCAGTTTGCTCAAGGCTGGCGGCCTGCTCTTCGGTACGATGCGACAAATCGTTGTTGCCGGCGGCAATTTCTCTGGACGCCATGTTAATGCTTTCGGTGGCTTCCTTGATTTGACTGATAATGTCTTTAAGCTTTTCAACCGTGGTATTGGAATCTTCCTTCAGCTTGCCGAAGGTTCCTGAATAGTCATTGGTAATGGATTGAGTCAAATCGCCCCGGGATAAGGCTTCCAATACCCGCGCAATCTCATTCAGCGCATTTTCGGTGGTTTCCAGCAGCTGATTCATGCCTGTTCC
>CAIKYI010000262.1 GCA_903831545.1 uncultured Methylobacter sp.
GCAAGCAGGCTATTATTTTCTTGTTTGAGAGATGATTTTTTTATAGAGGGACGAAAGCGCTCAAGCTGTATCTGTTCGAAACCACAGAATTCAAACATGAAGGTTAGTAGTTGCCATGGGAGTAACCGCTGGTGAGTGGGGTCTAGCCAGAAAAGTTGACTAGACACATAGATGTTCTCTGGGTTTGGCCACTCTATGATCAATAAACCACCTGGATTTAATGTATCAAAGGCCGCATGAATTAAGCGTATCTGATCTTTCCATTCCAGGTGTTCTATAACGTGAAATGCTGTTACAGCACCGTAATAATTTGATGGGGTTTTAGCTAAAGTTTCAAAAATATCAGCTACAGTTACGGAAAGTCCCATATCTATACCTAGTTTTGCACTATGAGAGTTTATATCCACGCCTTCGGCGGGTATCGATGAATCACGAAGTAAATCAAGCCATTCACAGCGCCCTGAGCCAAGATCAAGAACTGGGCCCAAGGTTTTTCCCACACCAGCATCCTGAAGGATAGGTATATAATAATGTAGTCGATTCTTTATTTCATCAAATGAACCGCGATAACGATCTTCAAAAGCTTTATAAAATGCTGCCCAATCAATGGAATTGTTATTAGTATTCATGCAAAAAGTAAGTTCCTTAGTTAAAGAGTGTTAGAGGTTCCACTAGCCTGGTTAACGGTCCAGTCGGTATCAAGAGCGATGAAACCTTGAGGTCGTAACTTCTGCTGGCCTTTTACTTCAAAGGGATGAACTCCTTCTGCGTAGTATGCAATTCTGTAAACGGGGCCTACAGCAACGCCAAGCCTTAGTGAATACACACCCTGAAGAAGTGGGAAATTGTGAACTTTGCATCGTACAGTAAATATACCTGGCTTAATATCCTGGATAATCAGTCCATCATCTTCTGTATCCTTGTCGGCAAGATAAAGAAAATCATTTGTATGGACTCCTACACCAAATATTACATTCTTTAAAATGTCAGTTGCTTTATATCGTAGGACAAAAGTGACGTCCTCACCATGCGCAATTTCTTTGGTTTCATTTCCATGTTTGTCGTGAATTGAGATGCCCAGAAGGTCAACCTCGCCTGTTTTCTCTATTCGTTTAATGCCGTTAGATACATTAGCTTTACGCGCTTGTTCGGCAATTTGTTCATCCATTAATTGATAAAACACATTACATACCACAGTGGGCTGATCATCGCTTAATACTCTTCCGTGGTTTAACAGGATAACTCTTGTACATAAGCGCTCGACTTGCCGAATATTATGACTTACCAGTAAAACAGTTTTTCCTTGTCGCTTAATCAAATCTTCCATTTTATCAAAACACTTGCGTTGAAACGCCAAGTCCCCAACTGCCAGTACTTCATCCACGATTAAAATGTCTGCCTCCATACTGGTAGCAATAGAAAAGCCTAATTTAACAGTCATGCCTGAACTATAGCGCTTCACCGGCGTATCAATAAATTGTTCCAGTTCAGAGAAATCAATAATCTCCTCCATTTTTTGCTGAATGATTTTTTTGGGGATACCTAAAATAGCGCCATTTAAAAAAATGTTTTCTCGTCCGGTCAGTTCCGGGTTTACTCCGGCTCCGACTTCAATTAAGGGTGCTACGCTGCCGCGTACAATGACTTTACCTTTAGTCGGTTTGCTGATGTATGCCAAGTGCTTGAGCAGGGTGCTTTTACCTGCGCCATTGTGTCCGATGATGCCAACCACCTCGCCTTGCTCAATGGTAAAATTAACATCGTCTAAAGCTTTAAAACTTTCCCGTTGTTGCAGGGGTTTTCCGCCCAAACGTCTAAAAGCATTGAAGACGTTTTCTTTAAGGCTGGTGATATGGCCCAGTTGGTATTCTTTGGTGACGTGGTTGACTTCTATTATGGGCTTCATGAGTTAGTCGAATTGGTATTGTTTATTGGCAAACTTTTAAGCGTGTTTATGCGTTCTAATGTTTAAATATAACATTAATACATTACAATCATATTAGTTTTTAGCAACTATTTAAGTTCATGTATTAGGCATTTTATTTTAAATAACTAATGCGGCATCTTTGAATATTGGTAATTATGCGCAGGCTCTATTAATAGAGGCTTATTTAATTGTTTCTTAACATAAAGCTGTTGATATTCTATAAGTTTCTTTTGCAGTGCAACAATATGGTAGCGTTAAATAAAGCCATCTAAATTTGCTATATTGTCTTCACTGGAACTAAATTTTAATAATTATTTTTGTACAGGGCTTCTCTAGTTGTCATAATAAACTTTTCTAAACGAATGGGTCAAGTTTGAGGGTTTCTTAGTATTTTATAGTGTCATCATTTCAATTTTATGAAGATCAGACCATTCCTCAGACTAGCCTTATCGTTTTTCTGGTAGATATCGGCCGATCACATGCTGTGCATTATTGTTCCTTAATGCTTTATTTGTTGCTGATACATCTGTATATCGCATGCAGTAAGAACTTAAGTTGCAACGGATTGATACCGTAACGCAAGGTGCCCAGCAAAAACATGAATGCTTTAAGACCTCTGCCTTGTGTCATATATTCCCATGCCACGTTGCGCCCTGCCTCCATAAGCGAATCAGTTAATTGCTTTTTGTATTTATCGACATAAGGATCTGCAAGCAGTCTTTTTTTAAAGGCAAATCCCGATAAGGTATGCTCAAGTCGGCGCTTGGGTGTGGATGAGTAACCTTGGCTTTCCGCACGTTGTAAATACAAGCCGACATTAAAAAGACCGCATACGTTATTTAATGCAGCGCGTAAAGCCCAATCGCAATCCCAAAGCAAGCAATCAGGTTGATAAAGTCCAACTTGGTGAAAATGCTCTCGCGTAGTTACGGGACGTTGAAAAGGCATAGGCACACTTTTAAGCAAGGTAATAAATAGATGATCATCAAATTGTATGAGATGGTTGGTTTTGTTTATGCCTTGTGCATCCGCTAAAACTTTTTCCATAGCCTTAAGGACATCATTCTGTGCCCAATCAGCATTTGTGCCGAAATAATTGACGCCCATGAATAGCGTTTTAATCAATGGGTTGGCTTCTAGTATTTTAATCGAATGTTCCAGATAAGTTGGAGCAAATAAATCATCGTCATCCAAGAAAGCAATGTATTTACCGGTGGCCGCAGTTACCCCGCTGTTTTTGGCAACAGCGCCGCCCTGAGGAACTGTATGCCGTAGCAGTTGAAATTTATTACCAAATCTTGTTTCTATGTCTTGCTGATTTACTGCCGGGTTTGAGCCGTCATCGACAATAATGGCTTGCCAATCGGTCATGGTTTGCGCTGCAATACTGGCTAAGGCTTCTGATAAGAGTTCTGGCCGATTATGGGTTGGAATAATAACGGAAACTAAGGGTGTAATTTTCATTAATTGATTTTTCCTTGGTCAAATATTTGGCCACTACCATCCTCAAGTTGAAGGATTAGCTTGATAAGTTATTTCAAAACATAAAAGGTTGGTTCCGATCATCTTCGCTAATTTAAACTTATAAAAGTATAGTCAATTTAAATCGGTTTGCTCATGTCTTTATTTTTCGGAGTGCTGTAGATGTTTAAGTGTAGTGAAGCTTAATCCGGTCACTGCGGCAATGGTCTCAATAGCGGTACCTTGTTGCATCAGTTTTAAGGCTATTGTTTTTGTTGCTTGTTCTATTCCTTTTTCGATGCCTGCCGATTCACCTTCGTGATAGCCATCCCCAAAGGATGATTCAAACATGCTGGCTTGATAGTGCAAGTCGTCCTTGTAATGTTCGTAGGCTTTTTGTTCGTCTTCGGGCAGTTTCATAATGCTGAGTTTTTCTTGTGCTTCTTTTAAGCCTTTGGCAGTGAACGTTTCTTTTATTTCTTCATTTTTTAAAAAGTAAATCCATTCATCCAAGGTATCTTTGGCTATATCGTTAAAGCGGTTAATTTTTATCAGGTAATATTCTGGGTAAAGCGCTTCTATGCTGTCTTTTTGGAAGAGTTGTTTTTGTTTGTCATTCAGTTCTAACAGATCATGGTTATGTAAACCGATAAAGCGGGTGGTGCCTTTGTAGATGTAATCGGTGCCACTGCCCAGATCAAAATAAAGAATATTGATGGAGATGACTTTGGTGATGCCGGCGTAGGACTGATTTTCTGCCATGTGTTCGATGGCCGCTTTTGAAACGCCATAAAAAATGCGCTGCAAATAGTCATATTCACGATCATATTGTATTTCTATGATGATGACTTCTTGTTTGCTATTTCGTACTTTTAGGTCGACCCGATTAAATTTATCGAGTTTGTAATCTTTATTGCTCTCGCTTTCCAGTACATCAAGGATGGTAATATCTTCTTTAAGCAGTTCAGTTAAAAAACCTTCCAGAATCCCAAAGTTGGCTTTGCTGCGCAGCAACAGTTTGATGGCCCAGTCGAAGGTGATGAGTTTTCTTTTATTGGTCATTTTGGAAATGTTTTAAGCGCTTGGTTACGGTTTTTTAATAAATTAATATTTTATGCCTTTGTGACCGCTCAAAGTATTGATATCTGAGCAACTTAGCTAACATGCTCCTGATCATCAAAGTATTTAAGCTTGGGTCAAATAAATTCACCCCTACAGAATAAGCAACTTGTACTCAAAGCGTCTTTTATCTGAGCATGATTGAATCATCAAATTTGAGCCAGCCAGTTATTCAAGTCATTTTGTGTTTTTAAATCCAAGACTTTGTCAGCCAGCGCTTCTAGTTGTTCAGTGTTAAGTTGTTGGATTTGGATAATGGTATTAGAGTTTAGGTTACTGAACTTTCGATTAAGTTGACGCAGAATAACCTTGGCTTCGCCTTCATGATGTCCTTCAGTGTATACATCTTGGTAAAATCGGGTTTGTTTAAGTTCGATATCGTTATAGCCTAACATTTTTTGAATCTCCTCGCGGCTGAGCTTGGGCAGTTTGTAAACCAGAATAGTTTCTACCCACTCCAGCCAGTAAGCTGCGGATTGTTGATGGGTGTCAATTTTAATACGATTGATAAGATTTTGGGCAGTGTTTATTGCATTTTCTTCATCGGTTACGATGAGCTGTATTAATTGCAGACCCATTCTATCGGCAGGTAGGTCTTTTAAATCTTCCAAATAAATCCGTTTTAGCCGATCGCTTTCCAGCAAAAACGAATAATGCAGACTTCCGTCGGTTTCGACCTGGCGCGTTGGATAAATAACGACTGCTTGCCAGCGTTGTAGTGGTTTGTTTTGGTGCAAGTAAAAAAAGATTTCGCAAAAGAAGCGGCTGTAAAAAGTAGCATCGGGCTGAAACTGCACTTCAATAAATATCAATGGCAGTCCAGAGTGTTTTGTCTCAGGGGTTAAATGCCGTCCAACCGAAATGCGGTTTGCTTTATTTCTTCGGAACAAAATCGATAGGCTTCTGCGTTATCGTAATCCAAACCTGCTAAATCAAGAACCAGGCCAGGCGATCTTTGAAAGAGTCGATAAAATAAGCTGTCTGTTTTCATCTCTGCTTATTAAAGGCGGAAAAATAAACCACCACTTTTATATAGGATGTGCTGAACGACAGTGAAGC
>CAIKYI010000263.1 GCA_903831545.1 uncultured Methylobacter sp.
CCTCGGTATGGGTAACGGTAACTTCAATGGTCGCAACTTTAGCCACCATCGTTTGTTGCTTAATAGAAGCCGTTTGCTTTTTGAAATAACTGGAAACGCGATTTTTTAGATTCTTGGCTTTGCCAATATAGATAATCTCGCCCTGGTCATTCAGCATTTTGTATATGCCTGGACGAGTCGTCAGGTTTTTTAAAAACGTCTGCCGGTCAAAACTGGTTTCTGATAACTCGGAACTCACTCTTTATCCCGGTAATACTTGAAGGTACAACAGTTAAGATACGGCAGCCAAATCAGGTAATAATTAAACAGGTTGTTTCATCAGTTTGACTCTTGCAAACTGCCAAATCATGGGCATTATCGACGCAAAAACAATACCTAAAACAATTTTCTCAAAATTATGTTTTACCCATTCATTTGAACCCAGAAAATATCCGGTTAAAGTAATACTCGTCACCCATAAAGTCGCGCCGATAATACAAAAAATAATATATTTTGAGTATTTCATACTGCCCGCACCGGCTACAAAAGGCGCAATCGTTCTTACGATGGGAATAAATCGAGCCATAATCACCGCTTTACCTCCGTGTTTTTCGTAAAAATGTTCAGTCTGGGTAAGATATTCCTGTTTAAAAAATAAAATTTGTTGCTGTGATTTTATGTACCGACTGAAATGTTTACCAATAAAGTGGTTAACATTATCGCCCAGCAAGGCCGCACTTATAAGTAAAGGAATAATGACTTGAATATCGAGCTTTCCCGTTGATGAAGCCAATAGCCCTACCGCAAACAGCAAAGAATCGCCGGGTAGTAGCGGCATAACAATTAAGCCTGTTTCGACAAAAATGATTGCCGCCAGAATTGCATAAGTCAGCATATCGTAATGCGCAAGAAAATCCTGCAACGTCGAAAGCGGGTCTTTTAATAAGTGCAAAAAAAAGTAAATAATATCCATAAAATTAATATTTATATCGTAAGAAGAACTTCGTTAAAAAAACAGACCGCTAACAAACAACAATTTCTCGTAATACCGAGGTCGCATAACTTCCTGCTGGCAAGGTAAAGCAAAGCTCCAACTGCGTCTCATCGACGAACCGCCATTGTAAACCCTGAACATTAACTCTCAAGGCACGTCTATCGCGGTCTACAGCACCAGCGATTAGACCCTTAGCCAAGTCTTCATAATCATCGACTACTGCTTGTTCAATCGCCAGCGCCTCGGCTGAGACATCAGTATTACCCTTACCCCATAAAACACCGGTTGGATGAATTTCTTTGGCCGCCAATCGCCGAAGAATCTCTGCATCCGGCTGATCCGATTGGAAACAACTGTGCGACAAGTCAAATTGGTAAGTATCACCCGAAATCGCTTGGTTCCAATTGTTTTGCGTTATACGATTGGCAAGAATCTTATTGAAAAGATAGGACCTGGCCGCTGACAAATAAATACTGCGCTGTTCCCTGCCGACTTTTGCACCGTCAAACATCGCCAAAGACTTGCTTACATTTTGCCCCTGATTACCAAAACGTTGCGAGCCAAAATAATTGGCTATGCCATGTATTTTAATCTGCTCCAATTGGTGGTTGGTTTTGGCCTGATCACCATGCCAATCACGAATCAGTATTTTAAAGCTATTACCCGACAACACGCCCCGTTTAAGTTTTCTTGTGTGACGCACCGCATGCAACACTTTCATACTGTGTGACTCAAACTCTGCCCAGTCGGGGTCTGCTTTACCGGGCAACCAGACGCTGAACCAGTGCGTCGTGACTGCGTAGCGATCTTTTAAGCCGGCGTAACTGACATCGCGTTGCCTGACATTGGCATATCGGGATAACTGTCTGGCAACATATTCGGTATTTTCGCCCTTTTTTTCTATTTGTAAAAAAGCATGTTCACCTTCTCCGGAAGGTTCAAAGGACAAATTTTCTTTAACGATAAAGTCTTCGGGAAATGTACGAATCTTTCCGGAACCGGAAGGTTGACCGTAAACATAAGGCCAGACGGGGATTTCAATGTTTTGCATTAGCTAAAACAGCTCGTTTATTTTTCAAGCAGGACAATCGCCTGAACGGCAATGCCTTCTTTTCGCCCTTCAAAGCCCAGCTTTTCGGTAGTAGTTGCCTTAACGTTAATGCAATCAACATCAACCAGCAAATCTTCGGCAATATTGCCGCACATTTGGACTGTATACGGAGACATTTTTGGTGCCTGGGCAATGATGGTTATATCAGCATTCACCAGCCGATAGCCTATTTCCTGCGCAATGCCATAGACATGTCGCAATAATACCCTACTGTCCGCGCCTTTAAATTCAGGATCGGTATCGGGAAAATGTTTGCCAATATCACCCAGAGCGGCTGCACCCAAAATGGCATCGCATAAGGCATGTAACACCACATCACCATCAGAATGGGCTTCCAGACCTTGTTCGTAAGGGATTTTTACGCCACCTAAAATAACATCTCCGCCTTCTTTGAAGCGGTGTACATCGTAACCTTGTCCTACTCTAATCATTGCTATTCCGTATTTGTGTGCGATTTGTGTAATTCATTCCCGGGCATGGCCCGCTATTACGATTATTGCTGTTGCAGATAAAATTGCGCCAAGGCCAGATCTTCCGGGCGAGTGATTTTAATATTGTCAGGTCGACCCTCGACGATTTTTGGC
>CAIKYI010000264.1 GCA_903831545.1 uncultured Methylobacter sp.
CTACTTATTTAAGACAGATAATAACGAAGTTAAGCTTTCACTGGCAAGCATATCAAAAAAACATACATGCGCTGACAAGCCATGTTTCATCGGGAAGCTGGCTAAATAAGGCATCGTTTTGTTTATCGCGTATAATACATCGATTTAATAATTGCCTTTATCCTGACCAGACGCAGATAGCACGAGTAAGTTAATGAAAAAACTGTTATTTCAATTCGATACAGACACTCACCCTTCCGTTTTTGATACCGTTGTTGCTTATGATGGCGGCGCAGACCATGTGATTGGACATGGTGGATTGACACCAGAAAACATAACTGCTTTGGTTGAAGGAACGATGTTTACCCGTGCGCCCAAAGACAAGAAAAATACAGCTATTTTTGTCGGTGGCAGTGACATTATTGCCGGCCAGGCATTATTTTCTGCAGTACAAAATATTTTTTTTCCGGGTTTTCAGGTTTCTGTAATGCTTGATAGTAACGGCAGCAACACCACAGCTGCAGCCGCTGTTGCAAAACTGGGTTCCAGCGGTCCACTAAGCGGTAAAAAAGCCGTTGTACTTGCCGGCACCGGTCCTGTAGGGCAACGTGCCGCCGCCATGCTGGCTATGGAGGGCGCGGAAGTCTCATTGACTGCCCGCAAAATGGCTCGTGCCGTTCAAGCTTGCGACAATATGAAAGCTCGCTTTGGCGTAAACCTGATCCCTATCGAAGCATTCGATAATAATGATCGAAGTCAGGCGATTGAGCACGCCAATATTGTCTTTGCGACTGGCGCCGCAGGCGTAGAACTGCTCTCCGCCGATCAATGGTGTAATAATACCAACCTGGAAATGATAGCTGATGCCAATGCTACGCCGCCACTCGGTATCGGCGGCACTGATGTAATGGATAAAGGAACCGTACGCAATGACAAAATCATCTGGGGGGCCATCGGTTTTGGGTCGCTTAAACTGGCCCTGCACCGTGCCTGCATAGCAAAATTATTTGAAGATAACAAGCAAGTTTTTGATGCTGAAAATATATTTGCCCTGGCAAAAGAAATGGCCTGAATAGCGACATACCATCAAGATGACCCGTTTAACAAATCAAGCCACGCTCTCATCAATAAGACAAGAGGCGCTCAGCATTTTCAAGGCTGGGATAAAGGCAGCAGATCCTTATCTGGCAGTGAAGCACTACCTTGTACCGGAATTGTTTGACAGCTATGAAAAAGTTCATCTTATCGCGTTCGGTAAAGCTGCCTGCGCCATGGCTCAAGCGGCTTCCGAAATCATACCCGTCCATTTATTGCCGGATAAAAGTATAGTTGTTACCAATTATGAAAATGTAACAAACATCGCTAATGTTGAAGTGTTAGGTGCTGCTCATCCACTGCCCGATTTGGCAGGCCTTAAAGCCGCTCAAAAAATTGCCAAGCGCGTGCGTGATGCCAAACCGAACGAACTGATTCTGGTTCTGGTCAGTGGCGGAGGATCAGCGCTTATCCCCTTCCCTGCCGGACAAATTACTTTACAAGAAAAAATTACCGCGACCGATCTGCTGCTGTCCTCTGGCGCGACTATCAACCAGATCAACTGTGTACGCAAACATCTATCGGTCTTAAAAGGAGGCGGTTTGGCGCGACTGGCTGCGCCCGCCCATTTACATGCGCTCATTTTATCTGACGTGTTGGGTGATGATTTAAGTTCAATTGCCAGCGGCCCAACCGTGTCTGATGCCACAACTTACGCCGATGCCATTGATATTTTCAAAACCAAAGGCCTTTGGGAGCAAGTACCCGCCAATGTCCGTGAACATCTTGTACAAGGTGCTACAGGCGCTATTGCTGAAACACCTAAACCGGGTGATGCCATTTTTAATAATACCCGGTTTACCCTGATCGGTAGCAATACCATCAGCCTCAATGCCATTCATAAAGCCGCCAATAATCTGGGCTACAGCACAAAAATATATAGCGACCATTTATGCGGCGAAGCCAGAGCAGTTGCAGAATCTTTAGTTGCCGAGTGTGTCAAAGAGCAAGTTAATCAACCGATAGCCGTGATAGCAGGTGGCGAAACCACGGTCACCCTAAAAGGCAAAGGACGCGGCGGTCGTAATCAGGAAATGGCAATGGCATTCGCGCTTGCAGCAAAGCAGCAGGGCTTAACAGAATACTGGACCTTTTTGAGCGGCGGCACCGATGGCCGCGATGGACCCACTGATGCAGCAGGTGGCCTGGTTGATGCCGATACACTAAAACGTATGCATCAGGCAGGTCTTAAACCACTGGATATGTTGAATAACAACGATTCATACACTGCTTTAAAAGCATCGAACGACTTGGTAATGACTGGCGCAACCGGCACTAATGTTGCCGATCTGCAAATAGCGCTTATCAAGCGCGGTTCCATGATTCAACCAGAATAAATTGAACATTAATAACATGGATTTTGACTGATTATCCTAGACAAAGCAGATTATTTTAGATTTCCGGCAAAATATTGCTGGTCTTAAAAATTGAAATCCGCTTAAATTCTGCCAATCAGTATTATTCATGTTGCATGATACAAACAATAGCTACTAAATATTATTAACCCAGGAGAACTCCGTGTTTAAAAAATCAATGACTATCAAAGGCTTCGATGATGATTTATTTCAGGCAATGGAAGAAGAACGTAACCGCCAGGAAGATCATATCGAACTGATCGCCTCGGAAAACTATGCCAGTCCACGCGTAATGGAAGCACAAGGCTCACAGTTAACCAACAAATATGCCGAAGGCTACCCCGGCAAACGTTATTACGGAGGCTGTGAGTACGTTGATAAAGTCGAGCAATTAGCC
>CAIKYI010000265.1 GCA_903831545.1 uncultured Methylobacter sp.
CCGCATCAACAATTTCCAAGCCTATTTTTTTACAAAAGCGTTTTTCCTTGTCGGTTGGATTTTTGTTTAACACCCAGCCCTTGTGCGCGGCGGCGCCGTAAACGATATCACTCATCACCATGCGCTCCGAGTCCCGGTTTAGCGGCATGCCGATGAATAGGTACTGTTTGCCCTTGCGGTATTCTTTCAAAAACTCCGGTATGGCAAAGCCACCCATTAACTCGGTGATGTAATCGACATAATCGGCATCGGAGGCGATATAGTTGGCTTCCGGTTTGGGGGTGCCCATGGGCTTGAACAGGATCGGCAAGCGGCGATCAACCTGGTCCTGGTCGATTTCAAAATAGGCCTGCCCGTCAAATTGATATAATTTGTAGCGAAACTGGTTGGCGGTCATGCGGGCCACGCCGACGATCAGGGTGTGTTCCTGATCGGCATAACTGTCTTGCAACTGGGTGTCGCGGTTGATGTCGACCACATAGGCCGGTTTCCAGGCCAGCAGCCATTCATGCACGGCGGAACGGGTCCATTCGGTTTCGCCGTAGAGTTTGGTCAGAAACTGCCCCAAAAAGTTTCTGCCGCGTTTCAGTTCCTGATTCATGGCCGCCCGGGGAAATTCATACATCAGTTTCGGCGCCATCGGCTGGCCATTGTTCATCGCCAGGATCAGGCTGTGACTATCGGCGGGCATGGCCGCGCCGGTTACTTTGTTGGTGGCATCAAACAGCGCCCCCGGCCCGAGGTACGGCACGACTTTGTTGTCAAACAAGCCGGATAAGATTTCAGTAAAAACTGCAGCAGACATGGCAAACTCCATATTAAGTAGGTATAGGTTTTACCTAGCAATTTTCAATCCAGTTTGCACAACGCGGTTAACAAGTCACTTAGTCTATTGTTTATCAATAACTTGAAGTTTTCTTTTTCGAAAAGCGGCTGCCGTTATTTTGTTGGTTTTGCAACAACACCATCATCGTCGTCCCTCTACAGCTTGGTTTGAGCTCATTAAGTTCATTTTGTGTCGCAGGCTTATAGAGTGAGGGGTCGATAACGCAAGGCGCAGTCCCTGAATGCCAACCCCGTCCCCGTCCTTTTGTGCCCCCTGCCCCGCCAATAACCGCACTGTTACTAAGCTTACAGAAGCCAACAAAATGTTTGAAAGGTAACGTGGTTTGGGTGCGTTAAATGTCGGCCCTGCTTTCTCCAGCCCTGTCAATTCAAGGCCCTGACCTGTTTTTTGATATTTGGCACAGCGCTTGCTTTAACCCTTGTGTCACTAACAACAACGTCCGATAACGAGGAGAAGATCATGGCTTTACGTCAATGTGCAATATACGGTAAAGGTGGTATTGGTAAATCAACCACGACTCAAAATTTGGTGTCTGCGCTGGCCGAATTAGGCAACAGTGTGATGATTGTCGGTTGCGATCCCAAAGCCGACTCAACCCGTCTAATCCTGCATGCCAAAGCCCAAACTACCATCATGAGTCTGGCTGCTGAAGCCGGCAGTGTTGAAGATTTGGAACTGGAAGATGTGTTGAAAGCCGGTTATCGCGGCATTAAATGTGTCGAATCAGGCGGTCCTGAGCCCGGCGTCGGCTGTGCCGGTCGCGGTGTGATCACGGCTATCAATTTTCTTGAAGAAGAAGGTGCTTATGACGATGAACTTGACTTCGTTTTTTATGATGTACTTGGGGATGTTGTGTGTGGTGGTTTTGCCATGCCAATCCGTGAAAACAAGGCGCAGGAAATTTACATCGTCTGTTCGGGCGAAATGATGGCCATGTATGCCGCCAATAACATTGCCAAAGGCATTGTTAAATACGCAAACTCTGGCAGTGTGCGTTTGGCCGGCTTGATTTGTAATTCCCGTGAAACGGCGCGTGAAGATGAGTTGATCTCGGCGTTGGCGGCTAAAATCGGCACTACCATGATTCACTTTGTACCGCGTGACAATGTGGTACAACGCGCTGAAATTCGTCGTATGACCGTGATCGAATATGAACCCGAAGCCAAGCAGGCGGAAGAATACCGTCAATTGGCGATCAAGATTCGTGATAACAAAAACTTTGTCATTCCAACGCCCATTACCATGGATGAACTGGAAGAATTGATGATGGAATTCGGCATTATCGATGAAATCGACGAAGCGATTGTTGGTGTCACTGCGGCGGCGGAAGCAGTCGCTTAATACCCAAGAACCGTAGAGACGCGATTTATTACGTCTCTGACTGTAGAGACGCGATAAATCAAGTCGCGATAAATCGCGTCTCTACAGCATTTCCTGTCCTAAAACCTTGTCTGTTGGGAGATTACCCACGGCATAAGTAGGAGAAACTCATGGCTGCTCTAACCAAAGAAGAGACCGAAGCGCTTATTCAAGAAGTGCTGGAAATCTATCCGGAACAAGCGAAGAAAGACCGTGCCAAGCATTTGGCGGTTAACGATTCCTCGCTGGAAAAATCCAACAAATGCATTACCTCAAACCGTAAATCGCAACCCGGCGTGATGACCATTCGTGGTTGTGCTTACGCCGGTTCCAAAGGCGTGGTCTGGGGCCCGATTAAAGATATGATCCATATCTCCCATGGCCCGGTCGGCTGTGGCCAGTATTCACGCGCAGGGCGGCGTAATTATTATGTCGGCACTACCGGCATTAATACCTTTGGCACCATGAACTTTACCTCGGATTTTCAGGAGAAAGACATTGTGTTTGGCGGCGATAAAAAGCTGGCCAAAATCATGACTGAAATCGAAGGCCTGTTCCCGCTCAATAAAGGCATCAGTATTCAATCGGAATGCCCGATCGGTCTGATCGGCGACGATATTGAAGCGGTCGCCAAAAAAGCCAACAAGGAAATCGGCAAGCCGGTAGTACCGGTGCGTTGTGAAGGTTTCCGCGGGGTATCCCAGTCGCTGGGTCATCACATTGCCAATGACGCGATTAGGGACTGGGTCCTGGAAAACCGTGATGGCGACGACAGCTTCCCGACCACGCCTTATGATGTGGCGGTGATCGGTGACTACAATATCGGCGGTGATGCCTGGGCGTCACGGACGTTATTGGAAGAAATGGGTTTGCGCGTGGTGGCGCAATGGTCCGGTGACGGTACCATTGCCGAAATGGAAAAAACCCCCAAGGTCAAACTCAATTTAATCCATTGCTACCGCTCCATGAACTACATTGCGCGGCACATGGAAGAAAAATACAAAATCCCCTGGATTGAGTATAACTTTTTTGGTCCGACCAAAATTGCCGAATCGTTACGCAAGATTGCCGCGCTGTTTGATGAAACCATTCAGGCCGGTGCGGAACGGGTCATTATCAAATACCAGGCCGAATATGATGCGGTGATCGCCAAATACAAACCGCGTCTGCAAGGCAAACGGGTCATGTTGTATGTCGGCGGCCTGCGCCCACGTCTCGTGATTGTTGCCTATGAAGACCTGGGCATGGAAGTGGTCGGTACCGGTTATGAATTTGGCCATAACGATGACTATGACCGTACCATCAAGGAAATGGGCAATGCGACCCTGATTTATGATGACGTCACCGGTTACGAGTTTGAAGAATTCGTCAAACGGGTTAAACCGGATTTGATCGGTTCCGGCATTAAGGAAAAGTACATTTTCCAGAAAATGGGCGTGCCGTTCCGCCAAATGCACTCCTGGGATTATTCCGGTCCTTATCATGGCTATGACGGCTTTGCCATCTTTGCCCGCGATATGGACATGACGCTGAATAACCCTTGCTGGAAACAAGTCAAGGTGCCCTGGAAAACCGAGGCCGATGACAGTCTGGCGGTCAAAGCCGTCGCGTAAGAACCTGTCATTTATAAGTCGGGTGGCGTCTGTTCGCCACCCGGCACCGGGATGCGGCTAGCGGGATCGGTATCAACTGCTAGCGGCACCTTTATTCCTTCAACCGTTGTCCACAGATGAGTGGCGCGTAGGAGCTTATCATGAGTCAAGAAGTCGATAATATTCAACCCAGCTATCCGTTATTCCGTAACGATGAATACAAAGAGAGCCTGGCCAACAAACGTGACGCCTATGAAGAGCGCCATCCCCAGGAAAAAATTGACGAGGTCTTTCAATGGACGACCACTCAGGAATATCAGGAACTCAATTTTAACCGTGAAGCGTTAACGGTCAATCCGGCCAAAGCCTGTCAACCGCTGGGCGCGGTGTTGTGTGCCCTGGGTTTTGAAAAGACCATGCCTTATGTGCACGGTTCACAAGGCTGCGTCGCTTATTTCCGGACTTATTTTAACCGGCATTTCAAAGAGCCTGTCGCTTGCGTCTCGGATTCGATGACCGAAGATGCGGCGGTGTTTGGCGGCCAGAAAAACATGATGGCCGGTTTGGAAAACGCCAAAGCCTTGTACAAGCCTGAGATTATTGCGGTATCGACCACCTGTATGGCGGAAGTGATCGGTGACGACTTGAACGCGTTCATCAATAACGCCAAAAAAGCCGGTCATATCGA
>CAIKYI010000266.1 GCA_903831545.1 uncultured Methylobacter sp.
GTGCAACGCATTGACCTGCCCTGCCCCAAATCGATCGTCCAAACCGTTAGCGGTCTGATGACCTGCACTGCGGTAATCAGTGATATTGGCGACAGTAATACCATTGTTTGTCGCTCGATCGGCACCTGCCATCAACGCGGCTTTAATGGTTTCGGCGCGATCTGCATTATAAACAGTACCGACACCGGCAATGTTGGTTGAACTTTTGGAAAGCGTCGTAGCACCGGTATGACCCGTTTCAACCAGCAAGGCGGCAACAGCAGATACGATTGGCGTTGCGGAACTGGTTGTGGTTTGTGGCGCGACCACATCTGGCCTGGCGCGTCCGGCAACATAAAACGCGTCACCACTTACTGCATCGGAACCAAAGTCTTGTCCACCGTCAGTCCGACCTACCGCAATCACATTATAAGCACTACCCAACAGCGGATTAGAGCCGGGACCATTGGACATGCCTACCACCTGGATGAACTCGTTCAACTGCACTTCCCGATCTGCCACCCGTAAAATTATTCCGGTATCGGCAGCCGTGCCGCCATTACCTACCCAGCTATGATTGGCAATACGGGAACCGTTGACCGGCGCGGATATAACGTTGGTTGCAATACTGCTCAGCCAGCCATTCGCTTCATAACTGGTGATGTTAGTAATGCCGGAAGCGATAGCATTATTCCCGTATAAAAGCGAACCAACGCCACTTGCATGGCCAGAGGGCGAAAAACTCGCGGTACCCGGAAAGCTAAAGGTTTTGCCGGAAAATTGTGCATCGGTAATATCCGGCGCATAGATGGGATACGTTGCATCGGTTGATCCCACTAAAGAAGCTTCAACCTGGGTTATTTTAACATTGGCACCTGTCGGCGTATTGCTACCCAGCAGGTTTTGCAGATCGGTATAGCCAATGTCAGTTTTGTAATCGGCAAAGGCAACCGGCACCCAGGTCAAGGCAGGAACAATAAAAAGCCAGCGTTTAGTTGTATTTTTCATGGTTAATTTTCTTAATGTTGTAGAAAAAATATTCGCAATCAGCTGATAAACAAGCTTATCAGCTCTCATACCCATAAGCTTTTATGTAGGGTTGCAGGTAAGAAAAAATTTGGGCATATTCTGTTTCATAAGGTCGCCAGCGCCCGACTGATGAAGAATACAAGGGTTGCGCTACCTGGCTGAAACTGGGACTGGCAATGTATTTACCGGCTACTTTTTTATGGAAATCAGCAACCTCAGGCACCCATTCCAACTCCAGTAAAGCAAACACTTTACGAAAAGCCGGTTCAAAGTCAAACACGGCATCTTCATAGCGAAACTCGACAAAATCAAGCGTTAATTGGGGCTTGATACTCATCCACCAATCCATAACCTGGGCATAAAACTTCGCAGTGCCTTGCCAACTGAGTAAATGTACTGTTGACGGCGTAGGAATCATGGTTTGCATGATACAGCTCAGACAGACATCGCGTGGATCCCGCACTAAAAAAACCAGTTTGGCATCAGGAAACAGACAATTGATCAAGCCCAAATCAATGGTATTCATGGTCGTTTTATCCAGCAGCAGGCGCTGCCCTATTTTGTCGCCAAATAACGCTCTTGCCCTGTTCCAGTAAAAATCGCGCAAATACAGCACGCCAGCCAAATCCAGCGTCCTGAGTTGTTCTGGCACGCTACCCTGATAATGCGAGATTTTATTTAATTCCTGAACCACAGACACAATCAGATCGGTTTCATCAGCAACAAAAACCTTGGGATGCGCGCCCAGCACTTCCTGGGTCAAGGTTGTGCCGGTGCGCATAAAGCCCAGCAAAAATACCGGCGCCGGTTGTTCTGCCGGAAACTCGGTGCCCGCCCATCGAGCCAGTAATTCACGGTCGAACTCTGCTTTATTGGTTTTCAGCAACTGCGGAACCAAATTCAAATCCTGACGCATTACTTCCGGTAACCGGAGCGACATTTCGGCTGATTTGTGCAAATGGGTAAATACCTGCTCATGCTCGCCAAGTTTATCGAGAATGCGCGCCAATTCTTTATGTGCCCTGAATTGTTCCTCGGGGGTCAGTAACGAATAAGTCAGAGCTTTTTGCAAGCGATGTTTAGCCTCTTCGGCAAGACCGTCGGCAGCTTCCAGCGTTGCCAGTAAAATGACAAGCACGGCCCTGTTCGGAGCCAAACTCAAAGCCTTTCGCCCGGCGGCCAAGGCAGGTTTTTTTTGATTCAGTCGCGAATGACTTAAAGCAAGTAATTGATAGCCGCGAACAAGAGCCGGATTTAGCTGCACCGCCTGTTTGCACACCTCAAGCGCACCCAAATAATCACTCCAGTAATGCAATTGATCAACCATATCCAAAGCAAGCTGGGTATCGCGGCTCTTGCGGGCTTTTTTGACCAGCAAGTGTCCGGACTGTCGTAAATACTCCGTTCCCTGTTCGCGTTTACCCTGCCAACACAGCGATTGGCCAAGGCAAGCCAACACTTGAGGATCTTTGGGCTGTACTTCCAAAGCCTTGGTAAAGCAGGTCACGGCTTCGGCGATATTTTTTTTTTGAATGGCAGTCTGGCCAAGCTGCATGAATGGGTTCATGTTGTTAAATCATTCTTTAAGGTTATAAAAATCGAGTGTCTTCAGCATGACCTATCAATTTAGGCTGCATGCCTATCAAGTGATGTATTAATCGTTGGATAAGTTACAGCGTGAAACACAATTGTGTTCTATAGCCTCCGAAACGTAAATCATACAGAAACTTATGTAACGATTAAAGGTAAGTGCATTATTTGTCAGTAATTGATGCGCCACTCTTTGTTCAGCGCAGCTTACGGCGCTGAACAATCCTGACGAGGATAATTATCCCCCTGTTACTATCAAGGCGCGCGCCTCATTTTTGAGAGCGATTGCCTTATCCAGCGATTTTTTCTGATTACCTGAAAAGCTGAATCCTTCACCTTCCTGCGCTTTATTTTCATACTCAAGCGCAGCATTAAGTTTATCCAAGGCCTCGGGATAAGGATTGATTACCGCTTCCTTTAACACTCTGATCGCATCTTTGGTATCGGCAATCGCCAGCTTCAGGGTCTTCTGAGTTTGCTCGCCATTTTGACCGATAGCGTTCTTATCCAACAAATTGGAACTGCGGATGTTTTCCAACACGTTGATCGAGCGCAGGAACAGCGCCACAGCAATGACTTGCGAAGAATCCAGCTTCACTTGACGGTTTACGCCTTTAGACGTAAAAGCACCCGGCGACTGATTGAATGCTTCTGTATTGTAGTAGGCCACCGTTTCTTCCAGAGTGGTTACGCTATTGTTGTGAAAGAAAGGCCCGGTATCCGCCGCTTCAACCAATGAAGGCGTATTAAAACGGTTAAGACGCGGATGATTAAGCGGACGAACACCTCGTGGATCACGGCTGTCATCACTGTAACAAGCCTGATCATAATTAGGACCACAATCATTTTGCAGTAGTTGACCGAAACCACCGTCATAGGACACAGTCGCATCTGCCAAATGATGTAATTGGTCGCGCATCCTTTCCACGCCAGTATCGCGGGTTGGATTTCCTCCGGTAGTCGAACTGAGAGCCCCTGCATTCATGTGACAACCGTTGCAATTGGCGGTGGTACCGAAGGTAGGACCGGCTGGGTTATTTTTGGTATTAAACAACAACAAGCCCTTTTGAACCAAAGGTGACTTGAAAGTCATAGCCGCCAGGTTAATCTCGGCACTCCGACCTAAAGACAACATATAAGCTTCCAAAGCATCCAGTTCATCTTCGGTCGGCATTCTGAAGTCAGTATTATCAACACGATTAAGGGTTTTTGGAAGATGCTGTTTGATGGCACCTTTGGCAAAATCCCGTAACGCCCCGCCATCAGGTGCGCCGTCACCAGACCAGCCTATGGCCTGGGTTTGACGGTTTTCCTGCTGGGCAATAGGATCGTGTTCATTGAAGTAATCTTCATCCTGGGTAAACTCGCCACCTTTAGAGGTTCTTTCATGCGCCAACGTCAGAGAAAGTCCGAGCAAATGTTGCGCGCTGCGCATGACTGGAGGTCGGTCAAAACCATCAACATTGGCAACAAACAAACCAAACTGTCGAAGTAAGGCCGACTTTTCAAGATTCGCGAGCTCCGGTTTGTATTCGGCAACAAACAGCGGATCTTTTTTAGGAAGCTTGGCAATAAATGCAGGGTCAATGGTGTGATTGTTCTCTGGTCGATGACAAGTAGCGCAGGTGCGACCATTACCTTCAAAGGTTTCCTGAGTGAAAACCTTTTGACCCCGGGAGATTAAGTTGGTCAACTGATCGGTTGAAGACAAGGAAGCATTGTGTGCTTGTGCCATTTTTGGTAGCAAGAAATCAAAACCCGCACTGAACGCAGTAGTTGTTTCTGCAGAGCTACCGGCCGCCATGCCAATAGAGGTAGTCGGCAAAAAGCGTTCGTTATAATAAATGCGCTGTAACAAGCCAGGCGTTCCAAATAATATACCGCCACTTTCAGGCGTTTCACCGGCTTTGGCAATAGCGACTGAGTCCAGCGTAAAACCTTTTAATTGCTCACGATCCAGCTGCTTTTTTAAAGTTTGTTTATCAGCGCTAACTGACAAAGCTCCAACCTTGACTGCTTTGTTTGCCGACGCACTGGTGTTATGTTTGTCGAGCAGCCATACTTCATATGGCTGCTTATCGCTTAAGCCGTTTACCGCAACCTGCAACTCACCGTTGACAAGATTTAAAGCTGCCTGTCCCTTAGCGGCAGTCAGTTCATGCGATTGCGCCTTTGAATAATTAAGCCCAATCTTAAGAATCTCAGCCTTACCCTGCTGCTCATGATCGGTTTTCCAGTTATTGTAGAGGCTACTCAAAGTTTCTACGTTGCCGTGTCCTGTAAAAGGAGCTTCCTGTTTTGGAGTCAAGAAATAAACAGAAAGCAAGGTAGCCGCAAGGGCGATGGGGATTTTAATTTTTGGTTTCATAATAATCATCCATTCTTTAAATTGAAGTTAATAAATCGGAAGTGATATAGAAAAGCACAGCGTGATTAGATACAAAACACCATTTAGGGTTGTTTCCGGGCACGCTAACCGGCGGGTCAGCTTTTCATCACATATCGAAATATAACAAAGCAATAAATATGCCTAATTTAATTTTATGAATATTATATTTTGTTTTGTTTTTTAGCGATCAATAAAACCTCATTCAAACAATGGATTAGTAAACTTAATGCTCTGCGCAAAAACCATACCCAAGCATTAAGCTTACAACGTCAGATGTTCAAGACACAAACCTTAAAAGAACTATGTTATATGGCACA
>CAIKYI010000267.1 GCA_903831545.1 uncultured Methylobacter sp.
GGCTAACGATAGCGATCCTGAACTACGAGAACTGGCTAAAGAAGAAGTTAACGAGGCCCAAAATCTTCTGGAAGTCATCGATCTTGAATTGCAAGTATTGTTATTACCCAAAGACCCTAACGATAACCGCAATATTTTCATTGAAATACGCGCAGGAACAGGAGGAGATGAAGCCGCCATTTTTTCCGGCGATCTTGCTCGCATGTATCAACGCTACGCCGAACGAAAAGGTTGGCAAACTGAAGTCATCAACGAAAGCCACGGTGACCATGGCGGCTACAAAGAAGTAATACTTCGTGTATCCGGGAAAGATGTTTATTCCCAATTAAAGTTTGAATCTGGCGCTCACCGTGTACAGCGTGTACCGGAAACTGAATCGCAAGGTCGCATCCATACCTCGGCTTGCACTGTGGCCATCATGCCTGAAGTTGATGAAGTCGACGCCATCGACATTAATCCGGCTGACCTTAAGGTTGATACTTTTCGTGCCTCGGGTGCAGGTGGTCAGCATATCAACAAAACCGAATCGGCAATTCGCATTACCCACGTCCCTACCGGTGTTGTTGTCGAATGCCAAGACGAACGCTCCCAGCATAAAAACCGCGCCAGAGCCATGTCTCTGCTTGCTTCCCGTCTTTTATCAGCTGAACAGGAAAAGCACCATGCCGAACAATCTGCCACACGCAAACTGCAAGTAGGAAGCGGCGACCGGTCTGAGCGTATTCGTACTTATAATTTTCCACAAGGACGCTTAACCGATCATCGAATTAACCTCACCCTGTATAAACTTGATGACATTATGCAAGGCGGACTTGAGCACGTTCTGCAACCGCTAATCAGTGAACATCAGGCTGAACTGCTAACCCAACTCGGTGAAGACTAAGTTACATGAACAACATCAATTCGGTGTTGAAAAATGCAGTCGATACATTGGCCTCAGTTTCAGATTCAGCCTTGCTGGATGCTGAAATTTTATTATGCCAGGCACTTAACAAGCATCGATCTCATCTCCGTGCATGGCCTGACAGGATTGTAGAAGCCAAGGAATTAGCCGAGTTTAATGCGTTACTGGAACAACGCAAACAAGGCACTCCAATAGCCTATATCACTGGCTACAGAGAATTCTGGTCACGGGATTTTCTGGTCACGCCTGATGTGTTAATCCCGAGGCCTGATACTGAACTATTGATCGAGCTTAGCTTAGAACTTTTACCGACAGATTCGCGGAGCAAGATCATTGATTTGGGCACAGGCTCAGGCATTATTGCCATAACGCTAGCTGCTGAGCGTCCCAATGTAAGGATAAATGCTGTTGATATTAGCCTGGCGGCATTAACTATTGCCCAAATCAATGCCCGAAAACACCAGATTAATAATATTTTATTTTATCAGAGCGATTGGTTTACCAATGTTCCAGATACCCGATTCAATCTAATTATTAGTAATCCGCCTTACATTGCCGAGCACGACAGGCACTTACAACAGGGTGACCTTCGGTTTGAACCCCATTCAGCCTTATGTTCTGGAGATTCAGGACTAAAAGACATTAACATCATCGCAGCAACAGCCCGTAACTATCTCGAACTGGGCGGACATTTACTTATTGAACATGGTTACGACCAACAAGAACAGGTGCAAGCAGTTTTTAGAGCCTTTAATTATGCCAACATTGAAACATGCAATGACCTTTCAGGCCAGCCTCGGGTAACTTATGGCCTATGGAATCAAAAGTAAAAAAAGCATAACCTATGAGGCGTCACCTTGATCTATTTTTATTGCCAACCCTTCAGCCAAATACTTTTTTTAACTTGAACCTATAATTATGTCCAAAGAAACAATACAAATTCCCCGAAAAATAGCCAACCAACTACTGCATCTTGCGCAAACATCTTCAGACATTGAAGTATGTGGCCTTATCGGCAGTAAACATGGTCAGCCGTGCACTTGCTATCCAATTACAAATACAGCTGAACATGTTCAGCAGAGTTTCCAACTTGATGCCAGCGAACAAATTGCTGCCATGGTTGCAATGCGTCATCTGGATGAAGACCTGTTTGCTATTTATCACTCCCACCCCAGATCTCCGGCAACACCTTCTTACGCCGATCTAAAGCAGTCAGCTTATCCAGAAGCTCTCTTTTTGATCATTTCACTTAATATAAAAGGTGTTTTAGAAATGCGTGGCTTTAAAATAAATCATAATTCAGCACAAGAAATTTCCCTGTCTTTAAGCGCATAGTCATATTTTTACAAATGTTTTTTGCTTGGCATTTTGCAGCTCAATATCATAAAGTTAAAATCACAAATATTCTTTAATTACCTGTAATTCATAATATTTGTTATACTTTCAAAAAATAGCAATCTGGATTAATTTTCGTGCAAATACTGAAAAATCTCTTTAAAAAAAATACCGTTTGCCGAGGTATTGCCAGTATCAGTTTTTTGCAGGACGGCATCGCTGTAGCCATATCAAATTATAAGGACGACAAAAAGTTAACACTCGTTTACTGCGCGTTCGTAGAAACCCAAAAAACCGAACTCCAACAAAAAATACTTACTGATCTTGCCCGTCAATATAAACTTTCTGAATATGACTGCCATTTAGTACTGACGACTGAACACTATCGCCGTTTCAATATCGAAACGCCCAGCGTTGCTGAAAACGAAATTCCAGAGGCTTTACGCTGGACAATAAGTGATTTAATTGATTTCCCTGCTGATCAGGCTGTTATTGATTTTTATCAATCTCCGCTTGGCGTTCGATCGAACAGCAGCAAAATGCTTGATGTCATTGCCAGTCCTGTTGAGATACTTACAGACCAAATCCAAAAATTAACAGCAGCAGCTTTAAATCTTAAAGTCATTGATATCCAAGAAACCGTTCTACGAAATCTGGCTGTACAAACCCCTGAAAACAGCCAAGGTATTGCTCTTTTATATCTACTGGAATTTTCAGGTACGCTACTGATTCAAAAACAAAAAACCATATATGTTTCCCGTAAATTTGAGATTGGTTATAACCATCTCAAATTGGAAGAACCTAATCCAGACTCCACCGTCATTAATGCGCACACCAATTTGGCGCTGGAAATCCAACGCTCTCTGGATTATGTGGAAAGTTACTTTGGGATTTCGTCAATCTCAACCTTAGCCGTTATTCCGTTGGCTGAAAATACGCATATCCTGATAGACAGTCTCAACAAAAATCTTGGCATTTCTGCTCGCATGATAGATTTATCGACTTTAATTGATTGTGACATCTTGGTGACCGGGAAAACACAATCACTTTGCGCTGCTGTGATTGGTGCAACATTGCGTTATGAGATTGAAGCAGCATGATACAGCAAGTTAATTTATATAAAGACATTCTCAGGCAGAATAAAAATAACTCCTGGATCAACTTTTACACGCTCGGATTGTCAATTATTGTGTTGTTTTTTATCGGCTTTAGTATCAACTTACTCTGGGAACTTAAAAACACCAAATCTCAAGTCCTGCAAAGCGTAAAAAATCTCGACACTGAACTTGCCCGCGTCAAAGACATTACCTCTAAATTACCAAAACAAGAGATAGACACACAATTAGCCGGAGACGTTTTAGTATGGCAAAACATGCTCAATGAATTAACCCAAACCACGAAACTGCTTTCAGGTAAGGACACCGCTCACTCCCCAGGATTTTCCAGTTATTTCCAGGCACTTGCCAACCAGTCTATTCCTGATGTCTGGCTAAGCGCCCTATACTTTGATGAGCCACAACAAATAATCAACATTGAAGGCAGCACTTTTAAACCGGAAAAAGTACCTTATTTCCTTCAACAATTGCAGAAAGAACCCATTTTTAATGGTCACAGTTTCGCCAAATTAATCATGGAAAAATCAGATAAAATAACTGGACAACTGGATTTCAAACTCAACACGACTTTAGAAGCATCCCCAACCTCTAACGTTAACGCCCATGCTAAATAATCTTCACAAAAAATTTGCGACCCTGTCTAAACGGGAACAACTAATTTTCGCAGTTGCTGTACTATTGGTTTTTTGGTTTGGCTGGGACAGTTTTTTCTATCAACCTACCCAAAAGCAACTTATTGCGCAACAACAGGAGCTTCGAAACCTTCAAATGCAGATTAGCGCTCAACAACTCGCCGCGCTCAAGCTGGAAAACAGCTCACATATCGATCAAAATTTTATTAATCGAAGTAAATTGGAACAGCTAAAAGCTGAATACGAGCAACTGCAAAATCTAATGATGCAAGACGATAAAAGCCTTGCCCCCCCCCATTTAATCGTTGTCGCTTTAAGCGATATACTTAATCAAAATAACGATTTAACCTTAATTAAACTGGATACACTTCCTGTTACCCCACTTTTCAAATCCAAACAAACACCACAGCAGCAATACCCTATCTACAAACATGGACTTTCAATCACTTTTTCAGGTAGTTATTTAGATACGCTTAACTACCTGAAAGCACTGGAAAACCTACCCTGGCATTTCTTGTGGGAAAGTATCGACTATCAGGTAAAACAACACCCGACAGCAGAAACCACCATTAGATTGTATACTCTAAGTTTTAAGGAGAGCTGGCTTGGCGTTTAAACTGATACTTTTACTGGCCGGACTCCTTGCCCTGCCCTGCCAGGCCGAATTACGCGATCCGACTCAGCCCGCCTATCAACTACCCAAAACCATGGCTAAGGTTGACTCTGACATTGAATTGGTTGTGTCGGCTATTTTTATTTCAGCACGCTCCAGACATGCAACTATAAATGGTATCTCTGTAAAACAAGGACAGTCTGTTGTTATTGAATCCCTATCAAAGCCTGATTTCGATCAGGCATCTACTGAAAACACCAACATTGCATCCAATATCACTTTACCCGTCACCTCAATCACACCATCGGCTACAGTGGCTGACCAACCATATTCCAATATTGTCAAAATCATCGGCATTCATAAAAATTCAGTAACAGTTGAACAAAATCAGAAGTTTATGACCTTGCCACTGGTGCATCGTTCCTACAAATAACAATACCAAGCACACTTTAACATGAATAAAAACCATCCAGTCATTGCCTTGGCCTTAACACAACTTCTGGTCGCTTGCAGCTCCATTACGCCAACTAAGTCATCCAATGTTGCCAACGCTTTTTCTGATACAGCACAACAGTCACGGAGCACAAAACAAACACCCAAAGCCGTCTCTGATGCACTGGTTCCTGATTTTACTCAGACGCTATCAAACTCTCCAAGTTCGGCACAGCAAACGCGCCTTAACATTTCCGTAAACCAGGTCGATGCCCGTGAATTTTTTATGGGACTGGTTGTAGATACCGATGAAAACATGTTGGTACACCCGGAAGTCAGCGGTAAAATCTCGCTTGAACTTAAAAATGTAACACTTAGCCAAGTCCTTGATGCCGTTCAAAAAGTATATGGCTATGACTACAAGAAAAACGATATAGGTTACATTATCTATCCGGCAACCCTGCAAACCAAAACCTTTAAAATAGATCGGCTTGATTTGCTTAGAGTAGGCAACTCAAATACCAGTGTGTCGTCCGGGAAACAATCCGGTCAAAATACTGCGCAAGGCGCCTACAGTCCACAACTAAGTGGCAACATCAATCAAAGCGCCAGTCCACTCGGAGTCAATCCAACTGGAGGCAGTACTTCGCAAAACCCCAGCTCTTCCAGCAGTTCCGTTCGCACCATTACACAAACAGACTTTTGGCATGAAATGAAAGAGTCTTTAAATCACATTATTAAAGTCGATCCTGAGGCGACTGTAGACATTAACCAGCAATCCGGCATTGTTATTGTCCGGGCAAAACCCATGCAGTTACGTGAAATAGACAACTTCCTGACCACCACCCAGACTCAAATCAGCCGTCAAGTCACTCTGGAAGCCAAGATTCTGGAAGTTTCTCTGGATGACAGTCATCAGGATGGTGTTAACTGGGAAAGCATTGTCCGCGAAGGTATTAACAAATCGACGCTGTTAACTGGCATAGGTGGCGTTATGAACCCAACTACCTTTGCTTCTGTTTTTACGTTGGGCGGTAGCGCTGGTGATTTTAGAGCATTTGTCGAGCTAATGAGCACTCAAGGTAAAACCAATGTGCTGTCCAGTCCCAGAATTTCCACTTTAAACAATCAAACAGCCATTATTAAAGTCGGTCAGGACGAATATTTTGCCTACGA
>CAIKYI010000268.1 GCA_903831545.1 uncultured Methylobacter sp.
CAATCAGTTGTTTAACGAGACTGGTTTTGCCCGCGCCGGACGGAGCTGAAATGATATAAAGTTTGCCGATGGTCATGGGACTTAGGTTTCAAGGTTTATAAGGGGCGATTGTAGGGTGGATTCGCCGTTAGGCAATCCACCTTTAAAGTTTAGGTGGATTGGCGGTTTGCCATGCAAAACCTCCCTACGGTTTACAAGCATCACTATCAATATAAATATCGACAGGATTTTTAGGCACAATGGTCGCTACCGGTAAATCCTCATCCGAACGCCAGCTTCTGACTGCATCCTGCTTATTGGCACCGGTGATTAAAAAAATCAGTTCGTGTGTGCAGCTTAAAGCCTCGGCGCTGATGGAAACCCGTTCCGGCGGCGGTTTGGGTGAATTATAAACCGCATGCGTCAATTCTTCTTTGACGTGGACATGGCCAGGAAACAAACTGGCGGTATGGCCATCTTCGCCCATGCCCAGTAATACCATGTCAAACGGCAGTGCGCTGGCTACGATGGGTCGATATTGCTTTGCAGCCTGTTCCGGACCCAGTTCCGCTGGAATGGTAAAAATCTGCGCTTCAGGAATGGCCACTTTGTTTAAAAAAACTTCGGTTGCCATCAGGCTGTTTCTGTCTGCATGATTGGCTGGCAAACAACGTTCGTCCCCATAATAGATGACCCAGTTGGCCCAGTCAGCATCGGTATCGGCCAATAAGCGATAGACTTTTTCAGGAGTACTGCCACCCGCCAAAACCAGTTTAAAGGTGCCATGATCGGCAATAGCCCGCTCAGCGGCGTCAAGAATATGCTGATAAGCGGCCAGGGCGACCTGCTCGGGTGTTTCCAGGTGATGCCAACGACGGTTATGATGCATTTATTTACACTCCGGTGTTAAAGAACTACGCCAGGATTGGGCGCTTTTTTCAAATAAGCGACTGTCTTCAGGCCCCCAGGAACCTGCGGGATAGGTGGCAATAAAGTCGCGTTCAATTGCCCAGGTTTGCAAAATCGGATCAACGATGCGCCAGGCGTATTCGACTTCGTCAAAGCGCAAAAATAAAGACCGGTCACCTTTTAAAACATCGAGTAACAAGTCTTCATACGCGTCGATAGGCTTTTCGTCCTCATTGCGGAAACTGGCATCAAGACTGCTGGTTCGTGTGCTCATCTCCAGGCCGGGCTCTTTGACGGTCATTTCAATACGAATACATTCTTCAGGTTGTATGCCCAATAAAATCCAGTTTTGGTTCATACATTGTACATTGGTACCCCTGAAAAATTGCAATGGCGGATGTCGAAAACAAATCGAGATAGACGATTGAGCTTTAGCCATACGTTTGCCGGTTCGTAAATACATCGGCACCCCACGCCAGCGCCAATTGTCGATAAATAATTTCATCGAGGCATAGGTTTCGGTCACGCTGTTGGCGGGAACATTGTCTTCCTGCAAATAGCTGTTGACCTTTTCGCCGTTAACATGGCCTTGGGCATATTGGCCTCTAAAGGCATGACCATGTACCGCTTCTTTGGGAATGGGGCGAATCGATTTTAACACCTTAACTTTTTCATCGCGCAGTGATTCGGCTTCCATAGACGCCGGGGGTTCCATCGTTACCAAGGTCAGCAATTGCAACAGATGGCTTTGCAGCATGTCGCGCATGGCGCCAGCACCATTGTAATAATCGCCTCGACTGTCGATGCCGATTTCTTCGGAATGAGTGATTTGAATATGATCGATATAATTGCGGTTCCATAACGGTTCCAGCATCACATTGGCAAAACGAAATACCAATACGTTTTGTACCATGCCTTTGCCCAGATAATGATCGATGCGGTAAATTTGTTCTTCGCTCAGATAGTTGCTGATACGTTTTTGTAAAGCCTGGGCACTGTCCAGATCATAGCCAAACGGTTTTTCGATAATAACCCGGCGCCAGCCGTAGTCTTCAGCAAACAAGTGGTTAAGGCTTAACTTTTCCATAACCGTGCCGAAGTCAGAGGGGCTAATCGACAGATAAAATGCGATGTTTTTAGGAAAGTTATTTTGCTCGTTGAGCAGTTCAGCCAGTTCAGAATAACATTGCGATTGTCCGATATCGCCTTGATGGTACTGCAGGCGTTCACTAAAGCGCAGGAAGGTGGCCTCATCAAAGTCGTCTCTGGATTTTGCCATAACCATAGACCTTACTTCGCTCAGCCACTTTTGTTGATCCCAGGGTCTGCGACCGATGGCCAGAATGCGGGTGCCAACAGGTAGCCGATTGGCCTTGTCAAGATGATACAGGGCTGGCATAAGTTTAATGCGGGACAGATTTCCAGTGGCACCAAAAATAACGTAAGTACAGGGGTCAGCATTCATAATGAAAGACTCGGTAGTTAAGATAGAACGTTAGTCGCGACGTGGG
>CAIKYI010000269.1 GCA_903831545.1 uncultured Methylobacter sp.
CACTACCGGCCCAGAACCGCGATTCTCAATAATCTTGAATATGATCATGCCGATATTTTTCCCGATCTGGAGGCGATCAAAAAACAGTTTCATCACTTGATCAGAACAATTCCCGGCGAGGGCCTTATTATCAGCCCTGAAAGCGACGCCAATATTAATGACGTATTGGCAATGGGTTGCTGGACGCCGGTTGCCAAAACGTCAATTGGGGCAGAAGCCCAGTGGAACGCTCAACTGGTCAAAGCTGATGGCAGTCAGTTTAAGGTGTTGTTTGAAAATATTGAACAAGGTTGCGTCGAATGGTCGTTGACCGGTGATCACAATGTTTACAACGCACTGTCTGCGATAGTTGCCGCAAAACATGTCGGCATTTTGCCCAAGGATGCGATAGCTGCGTTGGGCCTGTTTAAAAATGTAAAGCGTCGCATGGAAGTTATCTCCAAAATCAAGGGCGTAACAATATACGATGACTTTGCGCATCATCCGACTGCCATCCAAATGACACTGGATGGCTTGCGCAAGCAGGTAGCAGAAGAACGGATTATTGCCATTGTCGAACCGCGTTCAAACACCATGCGCTTGGGTGTGCATACCAAAACACTTGCTGAATCGCTGGGCAAGGCGGATCTGGCCATTATCTATCAGCCTGAAGCGATGAATTGGGACTTAAGCCAGTTAAAAAATTACGCCAGTAACATCGAAATTTGCACCTCACTGGACGAAATTATCGCTAAACTAAAATTTGAAGCACGCTATGGCGGACATTATGTGTTGATGAGTAATGGCAGCTTTGGCGGTATTTATCAGCGTTTGCAGGATGAACTGAACGGCTGACTTTAATTATAGAACGTAGATGACACGGTTGGCACGGATAAACACAGATAAAAAATCCGTTTTATCCGTGTACTAATTTTTAACAAACAAAAAAATAAGTCAATGCTCATACAACAAGCTCTGCAAACACTGCTCAACAATCAAAATCTTAGTTCCGAGCAAATGCGCTCAGTGATGCAACAAATCATGAGCGGCAAGGCCACTGACGCGCAAATCGGCGGTTTCCTGATCGCGTTGCGTTGCAAATGCGAAACTATTGACGAAATTGCCGCGGCCGCCGAAGTGATGCGTGAATTGGCCGCCAAAGTCGATATTAAAGGCGAGCATGTCATCGATACCTGCGGAACTGGCGGCGATGGCGCGAATACTTTTAAGATCTCTACCACTAGCGCTTTTGTCGTTGCCGCAGCCGGCGGACAGGGTGCCAAACACGGCAATCGTGCCGTGTCGAGCAGTTGCGGCAGTGCAGACGTGCTGGAAGCGGCAGGTGTTAATCTGGATTTAACAGCCGAACAGGTTGCGGAGTGCGTCAAGCAAATCGGCGTTGGTTTTTTATTTGCGCCCAAGCATCATGGTGCGATGAAATATACCAGTAATGCACGTAAAGAAATGGGGGTCAGAACCTTGTTCAATCTCTTGGGCCCCTTATCCAATCCCGCCGGTGCGCCCAACCAGTTAATCGGTGTCTTCGATAAAAAGTGGGTAGAACCGTTGGCACAGGTATTAAAAAAACTCGGTAGCAAACATGTTTTGGTGGTGAATGCCGATGATGGGCTTGATGAAATCAGCATTGCAACGCCTTCCAGCATTGCCGAACTTAAAAATGGCGAGGTTTCCAGTTATTTAATTACGCCGGAACAATTTGGTTATCAACGTTCCAGTCTGTCGGAATTGGCTGTTGATGGTGCGGTTTCCAGTCTGGTGATGGTAAAATCAGTGTTGGAGAATAACCCCGGAG
>CAIKYI010000270.1 GCA_903831545.1 uncultured Methylobacter sp.
GCGTGCCATCCCAGGTTTTAACCGGTTCCAGACAGGTATCGCAATTGCCGCAAGGTTGTTCAAGCGTGTCACCAAAATAAGCCAACAAACCTTGGCGACGACAATGTACCTGCTCGCACAAGGCCAACATGGCATCCAGTTTGTGATATTCGATGCGTTTATGTGCCTCATCGGCATTGGATTCCTGCAGCATTTTGCGCAGGGTAATCACATCCTGCAAACCGTAAGCCATCCAGGCATCGGCAGGCAAGCCATCGCGTCCGGCGCGCCCGGTTTCCTGATAATAGGCTTCAACGCTTTTAGGCAAATCCAGATGTGCAACAAAACGAACATTGGGTTTGTCGATGCCCATGCCAAAAGCAATGGTCGCTACTATCACCAAACCTTCTTCCATTAAAAACTGGTGTTGATGCCTGGAACGTGAGTCACTGTCCATTCCGGCATGATAGGGCAGGGCATTAACGCCTTTGGTTCTAAGCCACTCTGCAGTTGCATCGACTTTTTTTCGCGATAAACAATATACAATCCCTGCGTCACCCGAATGTTCGGCACGAATAAAATCAATCAGTTGTTCACGTGAATTTTGTTTCTGCACGATCCGGTAACGAATGTTGGGACGATCAAATCCGCTAAGAAAAAGTTTGGCTTGATCCAAGCCCAGACGCATTTTGATTTCTTCGCGGGTTTTGTCGTCGGCTGTAGCAGTCAGGGCAATGCGGGGAATAGCAGGAAAGCGTTCATGCAGCAAAGAAAGTTGCAGATAATCCACCCGGAAATCATGGCCCCATTGAGAAACACAATGCGCTTCGTCAATCGCAAACAACGCAATCTGAATCTGTTCAAATAAAGCACCAGTTCGGGCCGAAGTCAAACGTTCCGGGGCAATATACAGCAAATCCAGTTCGCCATTAAGTAATTGCTGCTCTATTTTTCGAGCTTGTTCAAAGGATAAGGTTGAATTTAAAAAAGCAGCTTTAACGCCCAGTTGCAGTAAGGCGTTAACCTGATCCTGCATTAGCGCAATCAACGGCGAAATAACAATACCTACGCCGGGTCTGATTAGCGCCGGAATCTGATAGCACAGCGATTTACCGCCGCCGGTCGGCATTAAAACCAGGGCATCATGGCCGGCTATAAGACGCTCGATAACCTCCTGTTGCTGGCCTCTGAATTTATCATAACCAAAAACAGTTTTCAGTATTTCTTGGGGAGTGTTATTCATAACTTCAATTTCTAAGCCTAAATAAATTCAACGGTGTAGCTTGGCATAAGTGAGGTTGAGCAGCACTGCAAAGCTGCGATCCCTCCAATAGTAGCGATCTACACGCCAACCTCATAAAGGTTCAAACAAAGCTGTCAAATCATCCGCCGTCAGTTTGAGGGACTCTTCTTTGTTACCGTCCTTGTAAATACCTTCGGCCAAGGCTCGTTTTTTATCCTGCATGGCAATAATTTTTTCTTCCACGGTATTTTCGGTAATCAGCTTATAGACAAAAACCGGCTTGTCCTGGCCAATGCGATGGGCGCGATCTGCGGCCTGGCTTTCAGCTGCGGGATTCCACCAGGGATCATAAATTATCACCGTATCAGCTTCGGTCAGATTCAGACCGACCCCGCCAGCTTTCAGACTGATCAGAAAAACATTAACGTCACCACTTTTAAAGCGCTCTATAGCTTCGTCACGGTTACGCGTTTGGCCGGTCAGTTTGGCATAACCAATATGACGGGAACTTAATTCGGTTTCAATTAAAGCAATCATACGAGTGAATTGCGAGAAAACCAAGATTCGACGACCTTCTTCAAGTTGTTCCGGTAAAATCTCCATCAGCAAGTCCAGCTTGGCGGATTCCTGTACCTTTTGCGCCTCTACCAACCTTAGTGTACGAGGGTCGCAGCAGGTTTGTCGCAGCTTAAGCAAGGCATCCAGAATGGTGATGTGACTACCGGCCAAACCTTTTTGGGCAATCGCATCGCGGACTTTTTTCTCCATCGTTAAACGAATGCTTTCGTACAAAGCCGCCTGTTTAGGATAAAGCGGCACGGAGCGAATAATTTCGGTTTTAGGCGGTAATTCGGTGGCTACTTCCTGCTTGGTACGACGCAACATAAAAGGCGCAACACGATTTGAGAGTCTGGATCTTTGCTCGTTATCGCCATGTATTTCAATGGGTGTGCGGTAACGTTTTTTAAAGGTGGCGCTGTCGCCCAAAAAGCCCGGCATTAAAAAATCAAACTGCGCCCAAAGTTCGCCCAAATGGTTTTCCATCGGCGTACCGGTGAGACAAAGCCGGTGGCTGGATTTTATCTGACGCACTAGCCGAGCGGCTTTGGAAAGCGGATTTTTGATGGTTTGGGCTTCGTCCAGTATCAAATAGTGATACTCATGCTCGAGCAAGGTTTCCTCATCTCGCGACAGCAAAGGATAAGTGGTCAGAATCAGATCATAGTCCCTGATTTTATAAAACAGCTGTTTACGTTCGGTGCCTTGTAGGATCAAAACTTTCAGATCCGGCGTGAAGCGTTCGGTTTCCCGTCGCCAGTTACTCATCAAACTGGTTGGCGCGATGATCAAACTGGGTAGTCTCATGCGCCCCTTTTGCTTTTCAAGTAACAAATGCGTGAGGGTCTGAATAGTTTTGCCGAGCCCCATATCGTCAGCAAGAATGCCTGCGAAATTATATTCCCGTAAAAATTGCAGCCAGTTAAGTCCCTGCTGTTGGTAATGCCGAAGCTCTGCTTGCAAGTTGTTTGGCAACTCGACATCCTGAATACCGGTAAAGTTTTTTAATTTTTGCCCAAGTTCCCGTAACGCCTCCCCGCCACTGATCGAAAATAATCCGTAGTTTTGCTCTTCAAGGTCGGCAAGCACGGCGGCGTTAAAACGCGATAATTTCAATGACCCATCTTTCGCTAAGGTGCTGCTGTTAAACAACTCGATCAACACATTTAAAAATGGTTTTATTTTGTCGCTGGGCAAGGACAAATAGTTGTGGTCACCCAGAGGGATACTCAGCATTTCAGGGAGATTTTCCGGGTCGTAGTTTTCCAGCACAGGCATAATCAACGGCAATAAAGGTAGAGACTGACCGTCAATTTCTATGTTAAAACGCATTTCAAACCAGTCGTTTTGGCCTTCGCTAATTTCAGCGTCCCAATTCTGCGCAACTTGAAAGTTAAGTAAAAAACTTTCATCGATATCAATAAGCCAGCCATCCTGTTCCAACTCCAGCAACGAATTTTGGAGAAAGTTTCCCCAACGTGCAGCACTGTCCATTGAGGAAACTTGAGCAGGACTGTGTAAAAGCAGTTCTTGTCGACCGATTTCAATCGACAAGGCCGATGTAAAACCCAGATTGGTTAGACGCTGTATTTCCTGTTGTTCACTTTCCAGGTTACGTTTAATCCTTACCAGCCCCTGCTCGGTTTTTACCACACTATAATCTTCAGCGGGAATTGCAGAAATCGTCCAGTCGCCATAATTAAAAGTTACCGCCATAAAATGGCTGTATTGCTGGGGTGTTACCTGATGCCCAAACAGTAAAAGTCGGGGCTTTGGCATTAAGTCATCTGTTTCGATCAAGTCGACTTTTTTAGGCGCTGGCAGTGGCAATCCCGGATGCTCGATAATCAGGCGTTGACTGAATTCATCGGCATATTCAGCCGGTATCATTGGTGCCGACAGAATATTTCTAAGTTGCTCTGTCGAAAGTTTATGTGTATTAAGCGTTCCTATTACCCCCAAAGATTCGTCCAGATATTGCGGTGGTTCGGTAAGTAACATGATTGCCTTAACATCAGTTGTTACCGCTAATTGGTAATCTCCGGTAGCGGTTTCCTGCCAGTTAAATTTTAACTCGCGCTCCGTTCCTTTGATTAAGGGTTGGCTCACGATGTCTTTCCAGTACAATCGACCCGTTTTTAATAACTTGGACACTGCCAAAAAACCCGTAGCCCCTACAATCAAGGGTTCTTCTTTGAAAGTTGGGTTTAAGGCTGTGAGCAGTTTTGCAATATCCTGATCTTCCGGTTGCACATAATTAAGATAGGAATAACTGTAACGCAGATTATTTAAAGTCGTTTTTCTGCCTTTATTTAATCCGCCTGTTTTCTTAACTTTAGTGATTAAAAGCTCAATGGTAAATTCATGTTTGGCATTACCCGGCTTCAAAATATAGGCAATAAATTCCTGGTTGATATCGGCTTGCAGGGGAACTTGAAGGTGAAGACTATCGAGCCAGTCAAGACAGCTGGGATGTAAATCCCCTGCTGCAAGAATCTGGTCGGAATTTTGATACATGAGGCAAGCCGCAGCAACGTGCTTGCAGTTAAAACCGATTGGGCAAGTGCAGTCGCCTTCAATCTCTGCAGCGCTAAAATCCGGGCGCCAAATAATGCGAATATTTTGTTTGTACGGTGTTAGATGACTGCCTTTAACCGAACAATTGAGCTGGACATAAAGAGCGCCCTCGCTTTTAACCGTCAGGTTAAGCACTGATCCTTTTTCAAAATAGCTACATCCACGTTCATAAAAAGCATCTCCACATTCGTAGCGTATATCGGAGCGTAGCAGTTTTTTTTGTTTATTCATTAAGATGGCAGGCACAAACAGTTAGATAATATGCTTATTGTACTGCAATCTTGTGTAGTTTTAGGAATAGGTATTATCTCCAACGTTTGTCACCCGATAGGACAATCGAAATCTCTCATCAATTCAATTCAGGCGAGCAGTATCAGTTTGAGCTATTCAAGTTGCGTGCTTTATATACGGAAGGTCTAAAAATAGATTTTTAGAGATTATTTATAAAGATCTCTTAAGCAGAATGAAGCGTTTTATTCACGGGTGATTTATTCGAAGGATTGTTAGGGCAAAATTTACCGATCGATTCACGATTACAGTCACTTAAGCGGGTTTGATAACACAAGACACAGCGATTTAAGCGACGCTGATAACGGCAGGAAGCTAACATTACAAGGCCATCCAGACGATCAAACAGCACTTTATTTTCTATGTATCGTGTGTGCTGTTTAACCTGTAAGGCTGCATAAAGATCACCCGCCTGATTGATTAAGATGTCATTATCCATTTCTATTTAACCTTCTAGAACTGGTTGCTCTGGGCCAGCAGATCACACCATGTCTAATTAAAATCAATTTTTTATAAAA
>CAIKYI010000271.1 GCA_903831545.1 uncultured Methylobacter sp.
ATCGTGCCTTGGTAAAGCAACTAAGTTTCAGAATGGAACTTGCTACTGATTTGCTGCGCTACATAAAAGCCGATAGCCGAAAATTACGGCAAATTTTGATCAACTTATTGGGCAATGCCATAAAGTTTACCCAAAAAGGCGAAGTGATATTGCGCGCCGAGACCGTGCCATTGTCGAGTACTGACCTGATACTGAACATCGATGTCGCTGACAGTGGCATTGGTATACCGGCAGATCGGCAAGCAGAGTTATTCAAGCCTTTTGTGCAACTGGTGCCGGAAAATTCGGACGTTAAAGGGACAGGTTTGGGCCTGGCGATTTCCAAATCGTTAGTTGAGCTGATGGGCGGGCATATCAGTGTCATCAGTACTTTGGGGCAGGGTTCAATCTTCAGGATTGAAGTGCCGGTAGTAATGGCCAGTGCCAACGATATTGTCGTAGAAGATCAGCTCCGTCCGGTGAGAAGTATTGCCAAAGATCAGCCGGAATGGCGACTCTTGGTTGTAGATGACAGTTCTGATAATCGGTTGTTGCTGGTCACGCTGCTAACGGAGGTCGGTTTTCAGGTACGCGAAGCCGAGAATGGCCAGGAAGCAGTCAGGATGTTTGAGCAATGGCATCCGCATTTAATCTGGATGGATATGCGCATGCCAGTGATGGATGGTTATGAAGCAACCAAAAAAATCAGACAATTTGCAGGTAGTGACACCGTTAAAATCATTGCGCTGACAGCCAGTGCATTTAGGGAACAACATGCCAGCATCATTAATGCCGGTTGCGATGCGGTGTTGCATAAACCTTTTCATGCCCCGGAAATTTTTTCCGCACTGGTAAAACATTTAGGCATTAAATTCATTTATCGGGATAAGCAAGAGCCGGTGACAGCCGTTATCCAGGAAATAACCCATGAAATACTGGAAAAATTGCCGCTGAATTTATTACAACAACTACATGAAGCGGCTATGGCGCTTGATACCGAAGAAGCGGAGCGAATTATCGACCAAATTCGTTTGCACTCAGTCGATGTAGCGGATGCATTACAAGAACTGGTCAGCAATTATCAATTTGATCAGATTATTCGACTAGCCGAGTCAGTCGAGGGTTGTTTAGGGTCAAGTAAATAGCTCTACTTTGTCAGATTTCAAGGGCATTCCTGGGTAGGGCGAAACTTGCTTGAAAACGGGAGTGCAACAGCTTTAGCTGTTGCCTGTAAAACAGCCAAAGCTTTAGGATGTAAAACAGCTAAAGCAGTTTTACTCCAGCAGCATTATGATGCTTGACTTAATGAAAGTGAGCCATGGGCACTGGCTACCCGCTTCCTGGCGGGTATGGGCGTTTTTCGGAGCGATTAGACAGGCGATGCCGGAGATGGAATATAGTTACGCTACGAGGGAGTTGGTGGATGGACATGTTTTTGATTTACAACGGTTGCAGTTTTTTGCGCGTTATCATTTTTGATGGGTTAGGGTTATGAAAATCAGCATGCCAGAGTGCCGCATCGCAGTTATTTTTTGCGGTTTGTTGCTCGCCTTTGATGCCTTAGGTGCAACTTTGTGTGAGGTTGGGGAGGTTTTACTGGTTTTTGAAAATCACCAGGGATTGCTTGCCCTGGTCACTATAGTGCTTTTATTTGGCTTATTGACTGTTTTTTTTGCTTTACGTAGTTTTGGTCGGAATCGTACCGGCTTTCAATATGCCCGTAATTTGATTGAAGCCAGTCAGGATCCTTTGGTGACGATCAGTGCTGAAGGCAAGATTACCGATGTTAATATCGCAACGGTACAAGTGACAGGCGTTGACCGAAACAAGCTGATTGGGAGTGACTTTACGGATTATTTTACTGATCAGGAAAAAGCCCGCGAGGTTTATCAGCAGGTATTTTTGCAAGGTTTTGTGACCAATTATCCGCTAGCCATTCGTCATGTATCAGGCAAAATAACCGATGTGCTTTATAACGCCAGCGTCTATCGTGATGACAAAGGCAAAGTCCTTGGCGTATTTGCCGCCGCGCGAGATATTACCGAACTAAAGAAAATGGAGAGCGCTTTACGTGAAAGTGAGTTTCGCTGGAAATTTGCTGTTGAAGGCTCGGGAGTCGGTCTTTGGGACTGGGATTTATCGGATAACACGGTATTTTAGTCCAAACGCTGGAAAGAGATGCTTGGCTATACTGAAGAGGAAATCGGTAATG
>CAIKYI010000272.1 GCA_903831545.1 uncultured Methylobacter sp.
AACCAAGTAAATCAAATAATTTTTAGAATTAACATTTATCTGGGCAAAAAAAACCTCCCAGTGCCAAAGGCAAAGGGAGGAAAGGTGATCAGACACTGGATAGCTCTGAACTTTCACACTACGAGGAGGTACATGAAACTTGTGGAGATCGGTCTGTGCCTTGATCTCAGGGCAATATTGCTAAAAAGCAAGCTTGCAAAAAACGTTTGAACTGAAACATAAAATAAATCTGGAATGTTTCAATTTCTATTCAGTGATTAAAATTATACTCATGTAGCTATAAGCTTACAATACAGCCTGAAAGTAATAGATTGTTTCTATTTTATTGACAGTTTTTAGTGTAATTTTTTCATCTTCTTCTGTTTACCAATCATTTTCTATTGTTTGCATGCTTGAATTAGCTTCAAAAGTGCGGCAACTAAGCGGTGTATGCTTTATTACTGATGTGAATGTGATCATGACGGCTAAGGTCGGATGCATGCTTTATCAGTTAATCTTTCGTGGAATTGTCGACCGCAGTTGTCGATCTCTGACAAATGTTATTTATTTTTGACCAGTTCGCGTAAAATCAAAGATTCAGAATTTTATTAATAATAACGGGATAAACCATGAAAAAGATTCTTTTCTTAACTATTTTATTGGCGGCGGTAACGGCTTTTGCTGATGATGCTAAAAACGAATGGAATAACACGACGCTTTCAGACGCTACCATTAAGAAAATTCAGGAGACCCAATATCAATATAAAAAGTGTGTAGGCAGTGAAATGCAAAAAACGACTTATCAGGAGCTGGAAAGCCGTAAAGCGACAGAAGCCATTATGAAGCAATGTGAATCGATTTTAGGTCAGATGCGCGAAATTTATCTGGCCGAAAAAGTGCCCGGTATTATTGCAGATCGCCATTTAAAACAAATGCGTATGCAAACTACCCGTAATGTTTTGCAAAGTATGATGTTTGGCGAAGCAGCCCGAAAGTCCGGTCAATAATAACTTAATGAGCCTCGAATAATGAATTCTTACGTAATCGATTTATCCTTAAAACCCACTACCTTTGATTTATGGCATATCTGTTTGGCGGGCACTGTTGCGACATTGGCGATGATTTTAATCGCGGTATTGCTGATTATGGTGATTGGTATGCTGCGTTGTAAAAAGTCCAAACCTCAACAAATTGCCCCAACACCTGAGCCGGTAGTAAAAATAGTCGAGAAAATTGTCGAAGTTGAAAAACTGGTTCATACGCCAACACCGGAACCGGTAATCTTGAAAGAGGCAACTCCCGATGCGGCTTTGCAATTGCTTGGTTTATTGCAAAATGAAGCGCGTTTTATTGATTTTATTAAAGAAGATATTGGCTCTTTCAGTGATGCTGATATTGGTATCGCGGCGCGAGTTGTTCATGAAGGCTGTACTAAGGTGCTTAATGAACATTTTACTTTGGCCCCGATCCGCAGCGAGCAGGAAGGTAATAAAATCACCTTGCAGGACGGATTTGATGCCTCTGTCTTGCGCTTAACCGGTAATATTGTCGGTAAAGCGCCGTTTACCGGAACCTTGATTCACAAAGGATGGCAAGTGACCGCTATTAAGTTGCCCAAGCTTACTCAAGGGCATAATGCTGCTATTGTTGCCCCGGCCGAGGTTGAGTTATGAGTAACTGGACAGATTTGATGAATCCGGGAGCGAATAGGCAGGAACACGATGAAAACATTCAGCAGGAAACAGTTGCCGAGTATCAGAAAAATGGAACACGGTATTCTGTTGGTATCGATTTGGGTACTACGCATTGCGTTTTATCTTATGCTGAACTGGGCGATACTGACGATGAACAATTTTCACCGCAAGTCATGGCCATTCCTCAACTGACTTCTCCCGGCTCGGTTGAAGACAAATTACAGTTGCCCTCATTTTTATATCAGGCTCATGAAGCCGAGTTGGCGGAAGGTTCAACTACATTACCGTGGACTGCTAAACCTGACCGGCTGGTCGGTGAAATAGCCCGTAATATGGGCAGTAAAACGCCTATTCGCCTGGTTTCCAGCGCTAAAAGCTGGCTATGTCATGCTGGTGTCGATTGCAAAGCACCGATTTTGCCTGCTGAAGCACCTGAAGAAATCGAGCGGGTTTCTCCGTTTCAGGCGACGGCCGCTTATTTGCAACATTTGCGTGACGCCTGGCAAAACCAGCATCCCGAGGCGCCACTGGAACAGCAGGACGTTGTTATTACCGTGCCGGCATCTTTTGATCCTGCTGCGCGTGAATTGACTGTCGAAGCGGCACGTTCCGTGGGTCTTGGCCAGGCTATTCTTCTCGAAGAGCCGCAAGCCGCGTTATATAGCTGGATAGAAAAAAGTCATGGTGACTGGCGTAACCATGCCGAAGTAGGTGACGTTATCCTGGTGATAGACGTTGGTGGCGGAACTACCGATTTGTCATTGATAGCAGTGACCCAAAATGAGGGTAACCTTGAACTGACCCGTGTGGCTGTTGGCGATCATATCTTGTTGGGTGGCGATAATATGGATTTGGCTTTGGCTTATACAATTAAAGCCAAGCTGGAACAAGACGGCAAGCGATTGGAAGCCTGGCAGATTCAGGCTTTGACTCATGGTTGTCGGGATGCCAAAGAAAAAATATTTAATCATGCCGATGTTGATAATATTCCTCTGGTGGTTGCAAGCCGTGGCTCGTCACTTATTGGCGGCACCTTGCGTACCGAGTTAACGCGTGAAGAAGTTAACCGGGTTCTGGTTGAAGGTTTTCTGCCCAGAGTGGCCGTGAGTGACAAACCCGTTAGTCGTGCGAGAACCGGTTTAAGAACAGTCGGCTTGCCTTATGCCCAGGATGCCGGAATTACCCGGCATCTGGCAGCATTTTTGACCAGGCAACAAGCTGCCACAGCTGAGCTTGAAGACATTAATTTGCCGGAACACGCCAGTTTTTTGCATCCGACTGCCGTGTTATTCAATGGCGGCGTATTAAAAGCTGATGTTTTGGGGGTACGCTTACTGGAAGTGTTAAATTCCTGGTTAACAGCGGAACAGGCTCCCGAAGCCAGATTGTTGCTGGGGGCCGATCTTGATCTTGCTGTCGCGCGTGGCGCGGCTTATTACGGTTATGTACGTAAAGGTAAAGGCGTGCGTATTAAAGGCGGCACGGCAGCCTCCTATTATGTAGGTATAGAAAGCGCGATGCTCGCGGTGCCTGGCATGGCTCCGGAAATTCATGCGCTGTGCATTGCGCCGTTTGGCATGGAAGAAGGAACTCAGCAGGAGTTGCCGGATGATGAATTTGGTTTGGTGATTGGCGAGCCGGTAAGGTTTCGTTTTTTTGCGTCCAACACCCGGCGTGAAGATAATGTTGGCACGCGTCTGGAATATTGGACCAACGATGAGCTATCTGAACTGGATGAGATTGAGATTACCTTGCCGGCCGAGTCTCGTAAACCCGGTGAAATTGTTCCGGTACATCTTTGTGCAGCGGTAACTGAAGTCGGTACGCTGGAGTTGCAAGCTATTTCGCAACAAGGCGGCGCTCGCTGGAAGATTGAGTTTGATGTTAGGGCAGGGGAGTAGGAAGCGACAGTTAGAAAGGTAAAAGTGAAACAAATTTCGACATTAATTGCTGGTTTGCTTCTATTTTATAATCCTTAGCCTAATATGCATTAAATGCTTATATAAAATAATATTTTCGGAAAAATGACTCAAAAAAAACGTTTAATTATTGGTATGACTGGTGCAACCGGTGCGGTTTATGGTGTAAGGATGCTGCAAATTTTGCAGGCGCAGGAGCAATGGGAGACACATTTGGTTATTTCTTCTGCCGGTGTGGTTAATTTAACTTATGAAATGGGCATGAAACGGGCTGAATTGGTTAAATTAGCCGATGTCACTCATGGCATTAATGATATTGCCGCCAGTATTTCCAGTGGCGGTTTTAAAACGGAAGGTATGATTATCGCCCCGTGTTCCATGAAAACCCTGGCTGCGGTTGCTCATGGTTTTGGCGATAATCTGATCTCACGATCAGCGGATGTGGTGTTAAAAGAGCGTCGGCGTTTAGTGATGATGCCTCGCGAAACCCCCTTAAATCTGGTGCATATCAGGAATATGGCAAGCGTAACTGAAATGGGTGGCATTATGTTTCCGCCTATGCCTGCTTTTTATAGCAAATCTGATTCACTGGCGGCAATGGTTGACGAAACCGTTGGTCGGGTCTTGGATATGTTCGGGGTGAATGTCGAGGGCT
>CAIKYI010000273.1 GCA_903831545.1 uncultured Methylobacter sp.
ATCTTTAATCTGACATTCAGGCAAATCTTCATTGATAATAATCAGACTTATCGCTTCGGGATTTTCGTAATATAGCCGGGTGATTTTATAAACTTCAGCACCATTAACGGCAAGTTCAAAATTATAAAAGCCCTTGTTCTGCAATTCCCCAATGATTCTTGCTACTGAAGCCTCATTAGTCTCAGCAATAACAATAACATCTTGTTTCTGTGACTCAAATAACACAACAATCTCCAATAAGTATTATCACGCTTAATAATCAGGTTTTAATCGGGACATTAAAAACATTGATGACCGACCATTTGTCCTCACCGATTTAAAAGCCTACTTTTAATATTTTTATTGCTTCCGAGGCTCAAACTGTCTAAATTGACCACACCAACAATAATTTGTTTATATTTACTTGTTTCACATTACCACGGGTCTTTATAATAAAAGACAACATGAAGTCTCTTTTGGACTACTTATTAAAAGTATAGACAATAATATTTAATTTTCTTATGTTAGCCGCAATTTCTTCAAATTTAAAAATCTCAGATCTGTTCAAGGGCGATTTACAGCTGACTTCACCACCCAATATCTATTTTGAACTCCAAAGAACTATTGAAAACCCTGATAAATCAATTTCTGATGTGGGCTTTATCATTGAACAAGATAATGCGCTGTCCATACGGATGCTTAAAATAGTCAACAGTGCATTTTTTGGACTTCCAGTGCCCATTGCCTCAATTAAACGAGCCGTATCCGTTATCGGTGTCAAGGCGTTACAAAACATGGTATTGGCTACCGTTGTAATTGAGAAATTTTCCTCACTACCTGGAGGACTACTTTCCATACACGATTTTTGGGCAAGAAGTCTGCGCTGTGCGCTCCTTAGCAAAGAAATCAGCATCTATCGACATAACAAACACGATCTTGATGCCATGTTTATTTGTGGATTATTACATGATATTGGCCAACTGGTTTTCTACCGGAGAATACCTGAATTAGCCCGTCAAATTGGTCTTTTGGTAGAAGCAAGTTGTGACGATGAAATTGAAACGGAAAATAAGATTCTTGGATTTAATCATTATCAAGCTGGCGCTGAATTAGCAAGTTTATGGCGGCTGCCAGAAATCATAACTGCAACCATCAGTCAACATAACCACCCTGAACCTACGAGTATGTTTGCAGATGCTGCCTCGATCATATCTTCGGCAAATTATCTGTGCAAAATGGGCACTGATACCAGCAATACATCCATTTTATTCAACGACATACCCGCCGATATCTTAAGCAACATCATTGATGAGGTTGACACTCAATTCGAAGCTGTTTTCAAACTTTTCTACTCTGTATAATCTCCACCGTCCGCTTTAGAGCAACTCCATTTAGATTAAAAAATTATTACCTTATTCTCGTCGATTACTTGGCCTATGACACAGGCACTTAAGACCCCATTTTGAAGCAGTAACTCCAGGCAGTCTTTTGTTTGCTCGGCCGGGATTGAAAACAAAAGGCCGCCACTTGTTTGGGGATCAAAAAGCGCGGGAAAGCGTTGATTGCTTACATCATCGCTGAGTACAGCACTTAAGGACGTATAATTCTTGCTGGCAAGCGATGCAAAATAATTTTTTTCAAACAACTCACAAACACCAGCAAATAAGGGAATAGACTGATAATCAATTTTAAGCCCTAACCCAAGTTCACTATTTTTCCCCAACATTTCAACCGCATGGCCCAATAAACCAAACCCGGTGATATCTGTGCAACCGGAAACAGCAAAACTTTTGATGATTTCCATGGCTGTTTTATTCGATTGCAGCATGCTTAAAAGTGCCTCATCCACCAGTTTACCATTGGCCTGACCCAGCATATTGGCGGCAAAGACCACGCCCGTCCCCAAGGGCTTAGTCAGTATCAAACAGTTTCCTGCCTGGGTAAGCTGTTTTCTTAAAACCTGCTCCGGAGCTACTTCTCCCTGAACTGCAATTGAAATCGCAAATTCAGCCCCTTCACCGGTATGTCCACCGACAAGAGAAGTTCCGCTTTTGGTCAGAATATCCAGCACTCCAGACATCACCTGAAAAATATCTTCCTGATGAATCTTGTTGTTTGCAGGACCCAGTGTCAAGCCGACTTGCGCGGTCCTGGCAATGCCACCCATTGCATAAACGTCGCTTAACGCATGCTGGGTTGCAATTTGTCCGAACAAATAAGGATCTGAAACAAACGAACGAAACTGATCAATACTTTGCAGGCACAGGGTATGCTCGGAAAACCGGGTTAACGCACAATCTTCGCCAGATTCAACACCCAACAAAACAGCGTCATTTTTTGGAATATCGAGTTTATTCAGACTCAACATTAAGGTGGAAGCCGCCAGTTTACTGCCGCAACCACCGCAGGTATTGCTTTCCCAATCTTCAGGAATGAGTGTAATCAGGGGTATCGGTATGGCCTTGTCAAAATGCTGAGGTTTTATGTTAAAGATTTTGGCCTGAAAACGTTTCATAAAGCGTCGGTCGATTCCGTCTTTAACCATCCACAACAATGACGGCCACAGCCATCTGAGCATGGATGGACTATCTTGATGAACCACCGCTTTATGATCCCCAATAGTAATTAAAGACAACACGTTCTTTTTGGGATGAAAAGTTTTTAATTCGGTTTTCTCATTGAAAAAAGCGCGGATATTGTGCTCAAGTATCATTCCCTGTCGAACCGCATAAACACCTGCCTTCTTCAACGGCTTTGGAGAAAAGTGTATGCAATCTCCACTAGCAAACAGGTCATGTTGATTTTCAACCAACAGTTTTTCGCTGACTTTTACAAAACCGTCCGGATTAACCGGTAGCCCTGACTGCTTAAACCACAGCGGCGCGGAAGCATCTGTAGCCATTAGTACCCGATAAAAATCTTGGACATAAACGCGTCCTTTATCATCGTTAAACACCAACCCCGCTTCCTGTTCTAAAAGCACTGGAGTGTTTTGCAGGATTTTTATACCCAGGTCTTTAAGTGTTTTTGATAGCGTTTTTTGGGCGTTAAGATCTTTTGCCGAAACCAGGAAATCATGTCGATGTATTAGGCTTACTTCGGCGTTCCAGTTATTTTGCTTGATTAACATTTTAAGGATAATCGATATTTCAACGCCTGAGGCACCGGCGCCAACAACCGCTAACTTTAATGAATCGCGACCTTTGTAAGCGCTTAGATCAGCAATCAACCGATCCCAATGGGCGATAAACTTGGAAATCGGTTTTAGCGGAATCAGTTTTAACGACGCCTCAGGCGAGGATGTTGCTATGCTCTTAGGCTCAATACCCACGTTAATGGACGCACAGTCGTAACCCATTTCGGCCCTGTTTTCGAGCTGAATTTTTCTCCGTTGCGGATCAATGCCGATGATTTTGGCCTTAATAAAACGCTGGCCAAGTTCCTCGCAGATTCGTCGTAAATCAAAATGACATTGCTCATAGGAATAATAGCCCGCCAAATAACCGGGTATCATGCCAGAATATGGCGAATGGGTCTGATCCGATATCAAGGTGATTCTAAGACCGCCTATCGGCTTCATGGACAACATCTTCAAGACTTGAATATTGGCGTGTCCACCGCCAAGTAAAACCAGGTCTGAAACAATGGGTGTTGGGTTATTTTTCATGATGCAGTTGGGTCAAAAATTCAAAACACTCCTGCCAGGAGCCTTTAAACAATGTCTTTCGTGATTTTAAAGAAAGTGAATGCATATAAAGCTTATCATAATAGTGCGTCAGCAAGCGCTCAATCCAATCCAGATAAACGTCTGCAAAGTCTTCATTCAGCGCATCGAATTGAAATGAGTGCCTCAATAGACTTTTAATGTTGTCGCACTCCAAACCACCCAGCTTATTTCTAATCCGTTCAACATTTTTTGCAAAGCTGATCTCCAATTCAGGTAACGGCATGCCAGCAGCAAACGGTGTTTGTATGTATTCCTTAAATATTTCCATGGCCCGAATTCGGGCGGATGTTTCGATCATCACCATCGATGCAGTAGCCATTCGCGCATAGAACAGATCAGGCACATGACAACGGCCAATATTAGGGCTTTCATCCTCAAGCACAGTGTTATCGGCGACTTGATAAAGAGCTTGCGCCAGCTTGTTTTCAAACGTCGCCTGCTGCGGCTGGCTTGCGCCAAAATATGAGCCGAAAGCGCTTCCTCTGTGATTTGCAAGCGCTTCAAGGTCAACAATATGCCGGAGCTTATGAATCAAGCTGGTTTTTCCTGCTCCAGTCATGCCGGACAAAACAACAAAAGGGGCAGGATTTTCTATGATCTTGAGCGCCTCATGCCTTAGACCTTTATAGCCGGATTCAACCCGAATAACGTCAAATCCGTTTTGATAGACCCAATCCTGGGCTAATCGTGATCGTAATCCGCCACGCCAGCAAAAGATCAGAGCAGGTTGTTGAGGATGGCTGTTAATCGACTCGCACCACTGCTGGATCATCCGGTCCTTGTAGTTACCGCTGACCAACTTGTGCCCAAGCACCTTGGCGGCTTCAGAGCCTTCGGTCTTATAGGTGAGACCTACCTGATGACGATGAGCGTCTGAGAGGATCGGAATGTTTAAGGTATTGTCAAAGTGCGCCTTCGCATATTCGCTTTCTGATCTTACATCAATGACCGCCGCCAGTTTATTTGTGCTTAGTAGCCGAAATGACTCGGCTGCAGACATAGTAAGAGGTTTCATAAATTTAATGGAGTAATAACTTACAACGTTACGTCTAAACTGAAATTGCTTAGCTTACAAAGCTAGTTACAAGATAGTATTTTTTAACATAAACGCCATATCATAAAACATGGTCAAGCTATATTCAAAAACATACCAGGCTTTTGGGTAACGTAATTGCACTGCACGTCTTTTTCACCTTCCCCGAGTACAAACGCCTTTAACACCACCCTGTTTTTGACAAACCGAACCTTGACCGCAATCCGTACTAAACGAACAAGTGTTGCCATAGGTACCATTGATATCAAGAGGAGAATTGACCGGCGGTTGGCGATCATTACTATTACCTGGCAAGATGCCACCTTCGCAAACACCATAGATTGCACCTGTTGCTTTTTGACACCTGCTGCCGGGACTACAATCCGAATCAAACGCACATGCCATCACGGCAATAGGAAAAACCAGAACGACCAAGAATAGATATTTTAAAGTATTCATAAAGCCTCTTTTTAAAATTACGCACCCGTAACAAAATCAATAAACAGCACTCCTTTCAACCGGTCCCATTTTCGTTTAAAGGCATTTCCCTCTAAGGATATTTCTCCAGCGTGTACAGTCAGGAATGAAAGTAAATTTTGACATTTGAATTTCCTCGCACCTAATCCTCTGCAACAGTAAAGTGCGCTTAATTATTTTGCAAACCATTGTCTCTATTATGCCAAGAAGCTTTGTTGGTTCATCCTCGAAAGGAATGCTTAATATAAGTCAGTTAACCTGTTTCCGAGGTTACTTTTAGAACCGTACCATACTAATTACTTCATTTATATAGGTAGTTGACACAACTTGACACTGGCTCCGCATTAAAAGCATCATGTTAAATATTAAGTCACAAAAAACAGCCATCCCCCCTATACTCGGCGCGGAGTATAAAAAGCCCAAATAATCTATCGATTATTTACTTGTTTTGGTCTTTAATCAGGGCAAAGCCTTTGATGCCCCTCTGATTTTTTTAGTAATTTGTTAATAATAAAGGTGAAAAATGACTAATTCTATAAAAAAACATCACTTTCTGCTGAAATTGGCTCAACGGTTTATCTTCCGGATCGTGACGCCAAAATTACTGGACTTGCCTATTACAAGGCTGAAAAAAGAAATTTTGCCTTTGGCAACTAGCTTGAGGCCGAACAGAAATTTTTGGTGTACCCATGTTTAACTTATTAAGTCGTAACAACTCCGTTAGGCTGATATTTTTTATCTTGAATATAAGTTCCGCTTTTGCTGCGGACACCGTTACGACAGATACAGATCGCGGTGAAATGCTTTACAACAATCATTGCATACAATGTCACAACGAGCAGGTTTATTGGCGAGATAAGAAACTGGCTACTGACTCTAAAAGTCTAATAGACCAGGTTAATCGTTGGCAACATAGTGCCGGACTTGAATGGAGTAAGACTGATATCAGTGAAGTCACTCGTTACCTGAATAACAAATACTATCGTTACCCATAAGTTATTCATAACGAGGTAAATGGTTTAGACGATCAGATCCCCAAAACCCCAAAACCCCAAAACCCCAAAACCCCAAAACCCCATGAGTTTAAAAAAGAGAAGAATTCAAGAAATTAAT
>CAIKYI010000274.1 GCA_903831545.1 uncultured Methylobacter sp.
GGTAAAAGTGCTTATATAAACTTAATTCCTTTTAACTCATTCCCAGGATCACATTACAAGCGTCCGGATTTGGATAAAATTGAAAAGTTTAAAGAAGTTTTAGATACTTTTAAGATCCCGACTTTAAGAAGAAGCGCTAAAGGAGATGATATATTAGCCGCATGTGGACAACTCAATTCTAAAAATAAAATAGCTATCGAGTACCAATGAATGGAGTCGGTTTTAAGGTGGTTGGCAATTTTCAGCCTCCTCGTGATGCTGACGACGAAGTTGGCGAAATTGATTTGATCTGTTTTCGTGACGATCATCTGTTCATCTTTGAAATTAAATCCGGTTATATGCTTAAGACCCAACGCGATGCGTGGCAGCATCGAACTAGCACGTTGAGAAAGGCTCGACGGCAACTGAAACTAAAAAGTGCTTTGGTATTCGGAAGATTGATAACCGATCCGACGTTATCAACATTAATCGGTGATCGAGATCACCAGTCATATACAGACACATTGCTGAATTATCGATACATCTATCGAGCATGACCATGAACATTTCGAAGACTTTTTAAAAGTATCCCTTCAAGAAATAATCATCGCGCTTCGCAATGAACAGCATTTGTTACGAGACCTGCATTCAGTAAACACTGATAAAAAAAGCGTAATGGTAATCACTTGGATGAAAGCGATTTCAGTAATATTTATGGGGGCGCCATGATAACGGTCAGTGAACAAAGTCCAGCGGATAACCTTTATCCAAATGGTTTCTCCGCTGATAAATTCGCCAATGCCATAGAAAATGATTTAGTTTGGGATGTCCTTAATTAAGAGTCAATGTTTATCAAAGGCTGCTTTAGCATGAATAACAGACATTTAATCCATTGATGACGAATTGCGACTTACCGAGTTGTGGTTTTGAGCTTCTTGTATTTACGCTCTGCCCCTTGCCTTATTTCTGAGACACATAGCACTCATTAAGCTCATACCTATAGACATCAGGATGAAGCCACCCGGTAAAGGAACGGCTGGAGGAGGTACTATCGTGACACCGCTGAAATTCACCTGCTGCAGTCCGCCGAAATCAAAGGCAAGCGCAGAGTCGTATGCCTCATCGCCCCAGTTTATTACCCCGAACTCAAGAAAATACGACCCTGAGGCGGTAAATGAGTACGCTGACTTAATCCACCCGGTTGGTCCGCAGGTGTTTGCACTATCCCAACAAATTCCGCTCGAACCACCCAACGGAGCCCAATCAGTTCCAGCTACATCAAAGCCAACAGAATTGCCGTCGTTCAATACTGCGTTTAGAGCGTCCGGAAGATTGTTATCAACCTGACGGTTCAGCACATTACCGGGTATGACATTGCCGTTTGCAGAATTGGTGCTGCGGGCTGTAAACAGCCAGGCCTCAGTATCCTTAGTCTCCGCGTTGACCAGTCGCGCCCAGGCATAGTCATCGTAACCGCGACCATCTGTGGAAATATAATTGAAGTTCAGTGTCAGCGTGTCATTAGCACTGGCATTGAATGAACTTGATTGGACTCTCGAACCATTGGTCTGATTCTCGGTACCGCGTCCTTCATCTCTAAGCACCAGAGGCGAAGAGCCATAGATGCCGCCAGACGTTGTCACATAGCCAAACTGCGAGTTTCCGGTCGGCGGGCTATGTATCGTGCTATCGCCATAAATAAGTCCAACCTCTCCAGTTGCTGTCCAAGTGCTATCACTTACGGAAAAAATAGATGCGTGCACGGCGGGAATAGCAAGTGTGCTAACCAAACTGAGGGCAATCAGGGGAAAACGTTTATTTTTCATGGCTCTACCTTTCTTTAAGGATTTCGTTAATTTTTTTGTTATAAGCAATAAAGTTTTTATTAAACAAGTTGTTTCAAAACTCAAGTTACTGCTTAAAAGTTCAATTTGTAGTTGGATCTACTTTGCAACAGCCCGTTAGAGCTTAAGCCCTCTTCGATCAACCTAACGCCGGGGCAATGTTATTGTTTTGCAAAACGACGCCAAGCGACTTGGAAGTATTTCCCACGTTAATATCTGTAAGTAATTAGAATCACAAAGTTATTTTGATCTTCTGTTTACAAACCCGAAAAAACCTAAACCCGCCATGAACAATGGAAGTGTTGCCGGTAATGGAACTGTCGCTATATTAAAGCCAGGGATACGGGTATTGACTAACGAAGCCGGGTCGACGCTAAATTTAAATTCATCAACCCCCAAGTAGCGCCAGCCATCATTGTTGCCACCATTGATAAAGCCAATGGCTAGTCCATAGACTAAAGTGTTAACATTTGAAATAAGCGCATTGTGTGTGGCGCTTAACCTTAAATCTTCCCCGGCGGTATCGCTGTTATAGATAGCTTGCCCGTCTGAACCATACAACACGTAGAAGAACCTCCTACCATCGCCATCACCGCCACGACTCCAATATTCAAAGCCTTCAAATTGAAAGCCCTCGCCTTTGACTGTTCTATTAATCAACAGACTGCTTGAACTTGTAGAAAGATAGGTATCATTATTGCTTTCTGATGTGGCATAC